>JAYUEJ010000590.1:0-12345 GCA_043739265.1 Rhodopila sp.
GCCTCTGTTCAATGTGCTGGACACGCTGGGCGAGATCGCGCGGATGATGCACCCGCGGCGGTTGCCTGAACTGATCGCGAGGCTTGGCGATCGGGACGCGGTCCTGGACGCGGCGATCGACGGTCTGTCCGTATCAGAAACTATTCAACAGATCGGTCTGGCCAGCAGATTTGCCTTGCAAGCCTGTGCGGGATTGCGCGCGGCGGAGGATGCTGACAACCCGATCGTGGAAACCTTTCGGGCGATGCGGCAGTACAGCCGAGCACTGGAGGCGTTGGCGGTTTTGGCGGAAACGGTGCCGGATGTCGGGCGCTATTTTCTGGAGCCTCGGTTCCGCGATTCGGTGCAACGGACATCACCGCATCCCGATTCAGGGATTTTCCATTCCGGAAACCAAACCAACGAGCGCGGCGGATTTTCGGTTATCGTTCCGCCCTTGTACGATCCCGCCAAACCCACCCCGGTCATCATGGCGCTGCACGGCGGCTCCGGTCACGGGCGCCTGTTCCTGTGGAATTGGTTTCCCGAGGCCAGATCTCGCACCATTATCGTCATCGCGCCGACCGCGATCGGCAGCACATGGTCGTTGAGGGACCCTGACATCGACCGCCGGAACCTGGAGGCAATCCTGGTTCGGGTGTGCGCGCGGTGGAACATCGATCCCGGGCACAGGCTGCTGACGGGCATGAGCGATGGCGGCACGTTCACGTTGCTGAGCGGATTGGCCGAGGATTCCCCGTTCACCCATTTGGCTCCGGTCGCCGCATCGTTTCATCCGATACTGCTTGCGATGACCAGCCCGCGGCGTCTGACCGGATTGCCCATCCACCTGACACATGGGGCGCTGGACTGGATGTTTCCGGTCGATGTGGCGCGGACCGCCAATCGCGCACTGGCGGCGGCTGGGGCCGCGATCACCTATCGGGAGTTTGCCGACCTTTCGCACGCCTATCCTCGCGATGGGCAGGGAGAGGTGGTGGATTGGTTTTTGGGGGCGTAACGGGCGCGGCAAGGCCGGCCGTGACGGATAAACGCTACGCGTTCGGCTCCCCGATTTCGATCACCGCATCGACCGCGAAGGCCCCCTCCCCCTCCGGCATAGCGAGGACCGGGTTGAGATCGATCGATTTCAGCCGCTCTCCCGCCGCTACCGCGAATGCGGAAAGCCGAGACAGCATCTGGGCCAATGCCTTCACGTCCGCCGGCTTGCGTCCGCGTGCCCCCAACAACAGCGGCGCGCCTTTGATGGAGCGGATCATCGCCTCCGCCGTATCGGTACCGAAAGGACAGCGATGGAAGACGACGTCTTTCAGTATTTCGACGAAGATCCCGCCCAGGCCGAACATCGCCATCGGGCCGAACACCGGATCGCGGTGAATGCCCAGGATGCATTCCACGCCGCCGTTTAGTTGTTTCGCCACCAGCACGCCCTCGATACGGGCAGCCGGCGCCGCGGCCTTGGCACGATCCAGCAACAACGCGAATCCGGATCGAACCGCATCCGCATCGTGAATATCCAGCAGTACACCGCCGATTTCAGATTTATGCACGATGTCGGGCGACAATATCTTCATGACGACCGGAAAACCGAACCGCGCGGCGGCCGCCAGCGCTTCATCGACCGTCGCGCACGCTGCCTCGGGCGCGGATGGGATCCCCGCGCCGGCCAGCAGACGCTTCGCCTCGGCCTCGGACGGTGTTGCCGCCGGCAACGTTACCGCCGCAACTACCGGCGCCGGATCGGCGGGCGCGGCAGCGAACGCGGCGCCGTAACGACCCATCGCATCGATCGCGGTCACGGCGCGGGTGGGGTCCTCATGCACCACCCAGCCGTCGGTTTCCAGTTCATCGCGTCGTTCCGGAGACACGATGACCGAAAGCACATAGAGCCGGTCGGGGTTTTCTACCCGCACAACATTCAACTGCTCGCGTATCTGCTGCCACCGGCGGGATGACGCCATCATGCTGAAGAAGCCCAGCACCGAGGCATAGCCACCGTCGCGCACCATCGATTCGGTAAACGTCTTCACCAGCGTCACGTCATTTGCCACCTGCGCCGTCGCATCCACCGGGTTCCCGGGGGCGCAGAACGGCACCAGCGCCCGCAACTTCCGCTGCGCTTCCAGGGGCATTTCCGGCATCGCCAGGCCCAGGCTTTCGGCCACATCGCTGATCAGCACGCCAGCGCCGCCGGAGACCGTGATCACGCCAAGGGAATTGGACACCGGATAGATTTTCCGGGTCGCGGTGTGCGCGATGTCCAGCATTTCCTCGCTGTTTCGGGCGCGATAGACGCCGAACTCCGCCATGATCGCCTCGGTCACGGCATCATCGCCGGCGATCGACGCGGTGTGCGACTTCGCTGCTTTCCCACCGAGTTCGCTGCGCCCGACTTTCTGCATGACGATCGGTTTTTTGGCTGCCCTGGCCACTTCCAGCGCGGCGATCAGTCCGGGTGCCTCTCGAATGCCCTCAGCGTAAACCGCGATGACATCGACGTCGGGGTTTTCAGCCAGCCAGCCGATGCATTCGCCAACCGTAACATCCGCTTCATTGCCGGTCATCACGCACAGCGACGCCCCGATCCCCCGGTTGCGCGCGAGGGTGTAAAGATGCGTGCCGTAGGCGCCCGACTGGCTGGCGATACCGATGCGCCCCGGGACCGGCCAGCCGCTATCGAACGACGAAGAAAAGGTTGCGTAATATTTGCGGCGGGCATCGAACACGCCGAGGCAGTTCGGCCCCAGAATGCGCATGCCGGATGCCCGGGCGATTGCGACCATTTTCGCCTGCGCCGCCGCGCCTTCGTCATCCATCTCGGCGAAACCGGCGGTGAACATCACGACGGCCTTCACCCCGCGTTTGGCCAGATCCGCGATCGCTGGTGCGGCGAGTTCGGCAGGCACCGCGACGATCGCCACATCCGGGGTTTCCGGCAGATCCGCCACCGAGGCGTACGCCTTCAGCCCCTGGATTTCCGCTCGGTTTGGATTGACCGGGTACAGCGCGCCGGGAAAACCCTGATCCCGCATATAGGCTATGGGACGTCCGCCGATCCGCGTTGGGTCGGACGAAGCGCCCAGGACCGCGATGGAACGAGGGGCGAGCAGCGGTGTCAGACCAGCGAATCGGGACATGATGACGGACTTTTCCCAGTTTTTGTTTCGCGGCGTTGAGGCGGCCGCTGTTTATCCTGGACCGGGAGCCATCGTATCGCAACCGGTTGGCGTCCGCTGTTCAGGGCAATCGGGTGAAGTTGTCGGGCGGAGCTAACTCTACGTTTCATTGCCTGACTCTCCATGACTTCGCTGGGTTCGTTATCGCAATTCCCGGGTGACCGGGCCAGGCCGTATCATGACATATTGACAATGACGGTGCCGCCAGAATTTCGTCCATTCAGTCGATTGCCCTGCCAACCCGGCCGTACGACCGGCGGAGCGTGTCCCGCCAGATGAGCAGGTTTCGGTTGTTTCCTGCATGATTTCATTACGAATATACCTGGTCTATGTCAGCCTTTATCAATGACGTGCCGCGCGATCGCCCCTTTGGGGGGGTGACACGCGTGGTGTCCCGGGCATGGGAAGCGTGCAAACCGCGCGTTCGTTCATTCTGTCCGCATTTTTTTCACGGAGGCAGCCGGAGGACCACGAAGCGCCACGGAGAGTCGCTGGGCTGGCGCCTCGGGGAGCTGACGGTCGGCGATTTCGGATTGGCGATCGCGGTGGATTGGCGCAGCGGTCTGGGGATGCTGGAAGCATTTTATCCCGCCGCCGTTGGCGGCACTGCGTCGGACGCGGCGATTTCTCAGTGGCCCTTCGTCGCCATCGCGCTGTCTCCGTGTATAAAAAATTTCCGGCCTGACACCCACTCCACAGACGAATGGCCAGACACAGGACAGCAATACGACGTCTGGCGCACCTGGCCTCACTCCCCATGATTTTGCTGGATTCGGCATCGCAATTCCCGGGTGACCGGGCCAGGCCATGTCTTGACACACAGGTAACTACGGTGCTGCCAGAATTTCGTCCGTTCACCCAATTTCCCTGGTTCGCTGCTCGATCTCCCGGTTGATCCCTGCCAGCAGCCAGCCGAAGAACACCATCAGCGACCCGGCACTGACCGCGTTCAGAGTAAACAACGAAGCATAGGCCTCGGCCGAAAACCGGATCGGCGGGATATCCAATCGCCCCCGCGTCAGCAGCCAGGCGACCAGCGGCAAAGCCGTCATCGCCAGCATCACGAACCGTTCCCGCCATGAGAACAGTATCGCGGCGAGCATCCCGCATGGCAGGAACAACACCTGCACGCCGGCTGCCTCCCCCAACATCATTGAACTGAACACGACATTTGCTACCGACAGCACGACCATCGCGATGCGTCCGAACATCGCGGACCGGCGGGCGATGGCGGGGACAGCGAAGAACAGAATGCCGGACAATGCGTCCGGGATGCCGATCCAGGCGTCGTGGCCGACGATCCACCACAAGTATAGCGGATAATACGGCTGATTCCCGGCGATGACCATGGCGATGGTGTTGCACGCGGATACGCGCGGATCGTTGCTCGCGGTGTAGGCGCGGAACCAGCGGAGCACTTGATTCAACCGCCTACTTCGCCAACGGAAGCAGCCGGAAGTGGCTCACACCCCACTCCGCGCCACCGGTATGACCGAACAACCCGGCGGTGGCCAGGAAGAACACCCGCCAGCGGCGTTTCCACAGGCCGGCGTCGGCGCCATAAACCTCTCGCAGCACCTCCATCACCGCGTTTTCATTGCGGTCAAAGTTCGCCAGCCAGTCGCGTGCGGTTCGGGCATAATGCTCGCCGCTCCAGCGCCAATCCGCCTCCACCTCGAACACCTCGGCCACATGCCTGATCAGCCCGTGACTTGGCATTATACCTCCGGTGAAGAAGTGCTGCGCGATCCAGTCCTCCTTGTCGGCCATATCGAACAGGTAAGGCGCCGCGTGATGACTGAACACATGCAAGAACAACCGCCCGTCCGGCCGCAGCCAGCCATGCACGCGATGAAGCAACGATTGCCAGTTGGTCATGTGTTCGAACATTTCGACGGAAACGACGCGGTCGAACGTCTGCCCGATCGCGAAATCGTTCATGTCGGCAGTGATGATCCGCAAATTTCCGAGACCACGTTCGGCGGCCTGCGCTTCGATATGCGCCCGTTGCCCGTGCGAATTCGATACCGCGGTGATCCGTGCCGCCGGATATTGTTCGGCCATCCAAAGGCTGAGCGATCCCCAACCGCAACCCAGTTCCAGGATGTCCTGGCCATCCGCCAGACCGGCATGCGCGGCGGTTTCCGCTAACGCGAGGTCTTCGGCCTGCGCCAGGGTTGTTGTCGTTCGGTCATACAGACAGCAGGAATATTTCCGCCGGGGTCCCAAAACCAGTCCGAAAAACTCCGCCTTTACTTCGTAATGCTGCGCGTTGGCGGCTTCCGGACGAACCGCGATCGGATGCTGCGCCATGAGACGAGCGAAATCGACATCCGACGTGCCGCCGATCCGCGCCAGTTTGCGGCGGGTGCGGTCCACCAGGAAGGATATCCCGGCGGCTGTCACGGAATCCGGAAGGTTCACTCGCTCCATGACATTGGTAGCGACGGTAACAATGCTCATTACGAAAAATCCTTAGGTGGCAGCGGGAAAAACGCACTGACCCGGGTCTGGTAGGCGCGGAACGCATCGCCGCGGGATTGCAACATCTGCTGTTCCAGCAACGGAATGCCGGAGACATGAACCAGCAGCCAATACATCAGCGCCGGACCCGACCACGCGAGCCAGCCCAGCCACCAATCCCCCGAGATTGCCAGCAGAGGATAGGCGACCCAGCCAAACCATTCGAAAAAGTAGTTGGGATGACGGGACCAACCCCAAAGACCGGCATCGCAAACGCGGCCCTTGTTGGCTGGGTTCTTCTTGAAACGGCGGAGTTGCTCGTCTGCCACGCCCTCACCCACCACGGCAATCAGCAGCACCACGATCCCGGCGATGTCCAACGCTCGCGGGAACGGTGCCGGGTTGTGCGCGGCCAGCATCATCGACAAAGCGAGCAAAGCGGCCGCGGCGGCCTGGATTTGCAGGAACAGAAACAGCCGGACCTGGAATCGGGTTCCCCATTCCTGCCGCAGGGCGGCGTAACGCGCGTCTTCTGGCCCATGCATGGAGCGTTGCGCGATGTGCAGCCCCAGCCGCAGCGACCAGGCGGCGATCAGACCAGCAACGACGATCTGGCGCGTGGTCGGACCACCCGGTAACAATGCCAGCACCAGTCCCGCGACGCCCAGCCCGAACGACCACACGACATCGACCCAGCCGGAATTGCCGGTTGCCCGTTGCAGCACCCATGCGCCGGTCATGATGATTGACAGCAAGACCGCGGCTGCAATGAAGATGACAATCATGGATGCGCCACAGCGGATGCCACCGCCCGCCGGTCATGCAGTTCCAAAAAGCCCATCACATCCGCCATTGACGGCGCCAGCCAGCGCATGACGCCAGACAGCGCGCCGATGATCTTGGTGTGATTGACTCCGGGGTAGATCCGTTCCTCCACGACGCCGCCATCGCGCCGGACAGCCGCGGTCAAATGTTCGGTATTCCGCGGCAGGACCGTGACGTCAGCGGACCCCGCGGCCAGAAACATCGGCGGTGCATTTCCGCGCGCGAAAGTGATCGGCTGGCTGAGCCGCAAATCCCCGGCGGGGTTGAAAATGTCGTCCAGTTCCGGATCGCGCAGCGGCAGGAAGTCGTATGGACCGGCAAGCCCGACCATGCCGGCGATGTCACGATCCGGGTCCATCCCGTCGGCGCCGAGCCACTGCTTGTCCAGTGTCAGCATGGCCACGTTGTAGGCTCCGGCCGAGTGGCCCATCAGGAAGATGCGTCGCGGATCGCCGCCATAACGGGCGATGTTTGCTTTGGTCCATGCGACCGCCGCGGCATTGTCTTGCAGGAACACCGGGAAACGGACCTCTGGAAATAACCGGTAGTCCGGCACGACCGTCAGGAAGCCCCGAACCGCCAGGGCCGCCGCGACGAAGCGATAATCCGCCTTGCCGCCGTCCTTCCAGCCGCCGCCATAGATGAACACGACCACCGGAGCCGACCGTTGCCCAGTTGGCGCATAGATATCCAGATCGTGCCGGTCGCCTGGCGCATAGCGGACGTCCCGCGTTTCGGTGATGCCCGTTTTCGGTGCCAGAGCGTTCAGAACCGCGACCGGGGAGCAAGCCGACAGAACGCCTAGCATGGCCACTTCCAACAACCGACGCATGTGGCGTTATTGCCCGATCAGGCGTTGCGCCAGACCGAGCAGGCCACGCAGACGCATACCTTCCGAGGCAATGATACAGAGACAGGGCACGGTCCCGATCACCCGCGGCGGGTTGTCGTGATCGCTGGTTGGTTCGGACAGGTCGCCCGCTGCATACCGGCCATCGCCGTCAACGAAACTGCCGGACAGGATGCAGGTAAGCTCCAGCCCCTTGTGTCCGTGACGTGGCAGCGTCCGGCCGGGTTGGGCCAGGATCAGGCCGCCCCAGGCAGACCCTTCGGTCTGTAATGGGCGAAAGCGAACGCCGGCCGCTACCGGCCACCAGCGTCCGAGCACCACGCGATTCAATGGCGCCGGCAGTTCGGGATGCAGGATCGGCGGCGGTGGCGGGGCCGGTCGATCCGCCCGGGTCAACAGCCGATCCAGCGCGTCGCCGGACAATGGCACGGGGTCGAGTTCGTCCAACAGGAAGCCGCCGGTCGCCTCCAAGGTCGCGACCGCGCGCTGGCATGAAGCACACCGGCCAAGGTGAGTCGCCGTGACGATCGCCAGTGCCGCTGGCAGTATGCCGGTCGCATAACCGAGCAAAGTCTGCTCGCTGGGGTGATGTTCAATCATACCAAGTCTCCAAGCGCCGTGCGCAGCCGGGTCATGGCCAGACGCAGGCGCGACTTCACAGTGCCCAATGGGATGCCGAGTTCCTTCTCGATCTCGGCATGCACCTTGTCTTCGAAGAATGCCTTGCGGATCACGTCCGCTTGTTCTGGCGGCAACAGGGTCAGCGCCTGGCGGATGCGGGCCTCCTGCTGGGACATGGCCAGGATTTGGTCAGCCCGGGTTGGCTCTTGCGCCTCCTCGGATGGGTCCGGCATCAGCTCGCTGGGGTGACGCTCCCGCCGCAATGCATCGATCCGCAGGTTACGGGCGATGGTGAAAATCCAGGTGGAGGCGCCGGCCCGCGCCGGATCGAACAAGCGGGCTTTTTGCCAGACCGCGAGCATGGTTTCCTGCGCCAATTCCTCGGCGGCGGTTGGATTGGATCCGGCGCGGATCATCCAGGCTTTCACCCGAGGGCCAAAATAAGCGAACAGGTCCGCGAACGCCGCGGAATCGCGCCGCAGGGCAATCACCGCGATGAGTGCGGCGTGATCGGGATTGGCGGAGGATTGCGTCATGCTGGTCCCGATTCTACGCAGACGAAACGGTAGCACCACGCCCCATTGACCGGTCTCGGGCTGGGTGTGATCGCGCCGCTGTGGTGGGGCTGATGCATTCATGATGCCTGTTACGGGGAAGCGGAGCGAATGGATCACGTTCATAACGGGTGATCCAGCCCCCTGCCGATCGCGTATCACATCGTTGATGGCAACCAAATCAAGGCACGATCGGGCAGCATGCCGGGGAAGACAATGGACATAGCGGTCGTTGGCAGCGGAGTAGCGGGGCTTTCGGCTGCGTGGCTGCTCAGCACGCGCCATCGTGTGACGCTGTACGAAAGTGCATCGCGTCCCGGCGGGCATAGCAATACAGTCGATGTTGGCGGCGTCGCGGTCGATACCGGCTTCATCGTCTATAACGAAAATACGTATCCGAACCTGACGGCGCTGTTCGCCCATCTGGGCGTCCACACCAAGGCGTCGGAAATGAGTTTCGCGGTGTCGCTGGATGGCGGCGAGCTGGAATATGCGGGAACCGATTTGAACGGGCTGTTCGCCCAGCGCAAGAACCTGTTGCGGCCGCGGTTCTGGGCGATGTTGCGTGATCTGCGCCGGTTTTATCGCGAGGCGCCCGCGCTCGCCCGCACTCTGTCGCCCGACGTGAAGCTGGGTCAATTTCTTGACGCGGGCGACTATGGAGAAGCGTTCCAGCGGGATCACCTGCTGCCCATGGCCGCCGCGATCTGGTCCGCCTCGGCCGAAACCTTGCGCGACTACCCTGCCCTGCACTTCATCCGGTTCTGCGACAACCACGGTTTGTTGCGTTTCACCAACCGTCCGATCTGGCGAACGGTCGATGGCGGCAGCCGGGAATATGTCAAGAAACTGGCCGCCACTGTTCAGGAACGCTGGTTTGGCCGGGCGGCGCGATCGATACGCCGGGACGCTGATTCGGTTGTTATTCGCACCGACGACGGATCGGAGCGTCGATACGATCATGTCGTCCTGGCCTGCCACGCGGATCAGGCGCTCGCGCTGCTTGACCATCCCACCGCCGCCGAACACAGTTTGCTCAGCCGGTTCAGCTATACGCTTAACCGGGCGGTGCTGCATGGCGATGCTCGACTGATGCCGAAGCGGCGGGCGGTCTGGGCGAGCTGGAACTACCTGGCCGACCGGAAGGATGCCGCGAGGGGCGATACGGATTTGCATGTGACCTATTGGATGAATCGGTTGCAAGGGCTGGCGGACGCGCCGCCGTTGTTTCTGACGCTGAATCCCGCTGCCGAACCAGAAACGATTCTGCACGAGGAATTTTATCACCACCCTGGATTCGATACTGCCGCGATGCAGGCGCAGGAAAGCCTGTGGTCGCTTCAGGGGCGCCAGCACACCTGGTTCTGCGGTGCGTATTTCGGTGCCGGCTTTCACGAGGACGGGCTGCAATCCGGCCTGGCCGTCGCGGAGCAGCTTGGAGGTGTCCGCCGTCCCTGGACGGTGCCGAACGAAAACGGCCGCATCACCGTCACACCGGTTACAGTTCCGGAGCTGACGGCATGACCTCGGCGCTGTATTCCGGGATGGTGGTGCATCAGCGGTTCAAGCCGCGCCGGCACCGATTGAGCTACCGTCTGGCGCAGATCCTGTTCGATCTGGACGCGATGCCGTCGCTACGGCTATTTTCGCACAACCGTTTCAATCTGGTCAGCTTCCACGATCGCGATCACCTGGACGGGTCCGGCACCGATCCGCGGGTCCAGATCGCCCAGGTCCTGACGGATGCCGGTTTGCAGCCTGATGGCGGACCGATTCGGCTGCTGTGTATGCCACGCATTTTGGGGCACGCGTTCAATCCGATCAGCGTGTTCTTCTGCCATCGCCGCGACGGCCGCCTGATGGCGTTGCTGTATGAAGTGAACAACACATTCCGCCAGCGCCACAGTTACCTGATCCCGGTTGACGATCCTGAAGCGGCAACGATCCACCAGCATTGCGACAAAGCGTTCTACGTATCGCCGTTCATGAGCATGGATATGACTTATGAATTCCGCGTGGTGCCGCCCGGAGAGACCACGTCGATCGTCGTGCATGGCGACGATGCCCAAGGCCGTGTCATCACCGCCGCCTTCGCCGGAAGGCGGGAAGAGTTGTCGGACGCTGGCCTCTTGAGGATGCTGCTCCGGCACGGGCTCCTGAGCCTGAAGGTCCTGGGTGCGATTCACTGGGAAGCAACGAAACTGTGGCTGAAGGGTCTGCGCATGCAGCCACGGCCGTCGCCGCCCGATCATGCCGTCACCATCGTTTCGAACCAACAGGGCTAAGTGATGTCCGATGTTTCTCTTGATGCCTCCGTTGCGCTCGACACCGCTGCGCCGGACCACGACTGGCTAACGCGACGGCTGTCGCAAGTATTGCTACATCGAATCCATAAGGGTCGTTTGACGATTGTAACCCCGTCCGGAATGCGGCTGTCGCACGGCAACAGTAACGGGCCGGATGCCGTTGTGATGCTGCATCGGTGGCGGGCGCTGCGGCGGATGATGACCGAAGGCGATATCGCTCTTGCAGAAGCCTTCATCGACGGCGACTGGGACAGTCCGGACCTGCCGGCGCTGATCGAACTGGTGGCGCTCAATCTGCCTACGCTCAGCGAAACCTTCGACGCCACATGGCTGCAACGGTTGCGCAACCGGATCATGCACCGGTTGAACGCCAACACGCGGGGCGGCAGCAAGCGCAACATCCGGCAGCATTACGATCTGGGCAACGCGTTCTACCGCACCTGGCTGGATAGCGGCATGAGCTATTCGTCCGCGCTGTTCAGCCATGCTGGCCAAACACTGGAAGACGCGCAGTTGGTCAAGCAGCAGCGCGCGATGGACCTGATGCAAACGCAGCCGAACCAGCGTGTGCTGGAGATTGGTTGCGGCTGGGGGGGGCTGGCGGAGCATTTGGTGCGGATGGCCGGTTGTCATGTCACCGGCGTAACGCTGTCGCCGGCTCAACTCGGCTATGCAAGCGACCGGTTGAGCGCGCCGGCGCTGAAGCAAAACGCCGTTCTGCGGCTACAGGATTACCGGGATGTCGCGGGCCGCTTCGACCGGATCGTTTCCATAGAAATGATGGAGGCGGTGGGCGAGGCATACTGGCCCAGCTATTTTTCCACATTGCGTGACCGGTTGAAGCCAGGCGGGTTGGCGGTGGTGCAGGCGATCACGATCGCGGAGGATAAATTCGAAGGCTATCGCCGATGCACCGATTTCATTCAGCATTACATTTTTCCAGGTGGCATGTTGCCGACCATTCGCGAAATTCGCCAGCAGACCGAAAAGGCCGGGATGAAGTTGCAGTCGATGGAAACGTTCGGCGACAGCTATGCGCGCACCCTGGCTGAGTGGCGTAGTCGTTTCCACGCCGCGTGGCCGGAGATCGAGCGCCTGGGCTTCGACACCCGGTTCCGCCGCATGTGGGACTACTACCTGGCGTATTGCGAGGGCGGTTTCCGCGCCGGCACGATCGATGTCGGCCTCTACGTCATCGGCAAACCGGCATGATTGCGCGCCGGCTGCTGCTGGGCGGGCTGGCTGCCGTTCCGTTCGGTGCGGTCGGAGCCGGATTGCCGAAGCCTGCCCCGGACAGGCTGGCGTTCCACATTATCCGTAAGGGGAGCAGGATCGGCGAGCACTCGGTTTCGTTCAGGCAGGCCGGCGAGGCGCTGACGGTTTCCGTTGCCGCGGATATCGTCGTCGGGTTGGGGCCGATCGCGTTTTTCCGCTACAAGCACCGCGCGACCGAGACCTGGCAGGGCGGGCAAGTGGTTTCCGTCGATGCCGAGACCAATGACGACGGGACGCTGCGTCACATGACAGCCAGGCGTAACGAAAGCGGGTTG
>JAYUEJ010000591.1:0-4115 GCA_043739265.1 Rhodopila sp.
ATCACCGTTCCAGCGCCGCCACACCCGGCAGGGTCTTGCCTTCCAACCATTCCAGGAACGCGCCGCCAGCCGAGGACACGTAGGTTAGCCGCTCAAGCACACCGGCGTGCCGAAGCGCCGACACCGTGTCACCGCCGCCCGCCACGCTGATCAGTTCGGCAGTTTCGGTAGCGTCCGCCACGGCCTGCGCCAAAGCCACCGTGGCGGCATCGAACGGCGGAGTCTCGAAGGCACCGAGCGGGCCGTTCCATACGAGGGTTTTCAGGGTGGGAAGAAGCTGGATCAGCGCGGCGACTGACGCGGGTCCGACGTCCAGGATCATCGTGTCCGGCGGGACGGCGTCGATCAACACGGTTTCGGTCGGCGGGTTGGCCCGGAATTCGCGGGCGACGACGGCGTCCCCGGGCAGCACGATCCGGCACCCGGCCGCCTGCGCCTTGACCAGAATGGCGCGGGCGGTGTCGTGCATGTCGGCTTCCTGCAGGGATTTCCCGACGGTTTTGCCCTGCGCGGCCAGGAAGGTGTTGGCCATCGCACCGCCGATGACCAGGATATCGACCCTGCTCACCAGATTGCCCAGCAGCTCCAGTTTCGTGGACACCTTGGCGCCGCCGACGATCGCCGCGACGGGGCGGACGGGGTTGCCGAGTGCCGCGTCTAAAGCCTCCAGTTCCGCCTGCATAAGACGGCCGGCACAGGACGGCAGCAGATGCGCCACGCCCTCGGTGCTGGCATGCGCGCGGTGGGCGGCGGAAAATGCATCGTTGACGAAGATATCGGCGAGTTTCGCCAACGCGGCGGCGAAGACCGGGTCGTTCTGTTCCTCGCCGGCATGGAACCGGGTGTTTTCCAGGACGACCACGTCGCCGTCCAACAGGCGATCGACGGCTTGTTCGGCGGCGACGCCGGTGCAGTCCTCGACAAAGCGGACACGCCTGCCCAGGACTTCGGCCAAAGCGGCGGCCATCGGCGCCAGCGACATCGCCGGCACGCGCTTGCCCTTGGGACGGTCGAAATGGCTGCAAACAATGACTTTGGCGCCCTTTGCCGACAATTCGCGGATGGTGGGGCACAGGCGCTCGATCCGGGTCAGATCGGAAATCTTGCCGTCCCGCACGGGGACGTTGAGGTCGGCGCGGAGCAGGACGGTCTTACCGGCGACGTCGATGTCATCAAGGGTGCGGAAGGGCATGTCTGTCGGTCCTTATCGTAGCCGGTCTTTCTTACAGTCTGCCGCACGCGGGCGCCATGGCGGGGTGGACCGTCCGCAGCAGTGGCGCCAGGGCATCTTCCGCCGGACCAGAGTGCTTTGGGGCCATTCGGCTCATGTGCTACGGTGTTGCAGGCAATCGGAGGGCGGCATGCCGACGGCGCGGATCGACGATCCTGTCCTGTCTCGCTTTCGCCAGGAACTGGGCGAGGCGTATGGCAGCAAGCTTGAGCGCGTGGTGTTGTTCGGATCACGCGCGCGGGGCGATGCCCGGGCGGATTCCGATTACGACATCGCCGTGTTCATCCACGAACCGGAAAGCTTCGGCGAGGAAACCGCTCGGCTGGCCATGATCGGGACGGACATTCTGTATGATACCGGTGCGGTCATCAATGCGCTGCCGTTTCATGCCGGCGGCTACCAGAAACGAACGGGGTTCATGGCCGAGGTCCGGCGCGACGCGGTTGACCTGTGACGCCGGACACCGCTGATTATCTCGGCCTGGGGGTTCCTTGACCGCGTTGAAGCCATTTTGGCTTGAGTGTTTGGCGCCGGATGATTTCAGCGACGCAAGCCAACTGCCTGTCACCGAGGGTTAATTCGTTGGCTTTTCTGTCACCGACGCACGCTACCGAGTTGGCAACCGGGGCGAAATAGCCACCCGTAAAAAGATAAACAATCAGATTTGGGCGCATGTGCCATTTATAAGGGGGATTGTGCTCGTAATCCAAATGAGGCAGTGGCGGCCTGCCGTCGGCGCGGGCAATGGTCATTCTCGGCGGTTCGGCGACGGTCTGATTTCCAGCGGGGCATAAAAAGCGATGGCGAGAACCGAAATCGGTGTGATCGATGCCATCGCCCGCTACCCCGTGAAATCCATGGGCGCCGAACCCCTGCTGTCGGCCGAACTGATGTGGGTCGGCCTGCATGGCGACCGGCAATATGCTTTCGTCCGGAGCGGTAACCGATCGCGCTTCCCTTGGCTCACCGCGCGCGACGTCTCCGACCTTGTGCTGCACAAGGCCCGCTACGGTGATCCCGATGATCCGCGGAATGCGCCGGCGCGGGTGACAACGCCCGACGGTCAGGATTACGCGATCGACGATCCCGCGTTGGCCGAACGGCTTTCCTCGGCCGCGGGAGAGTCCGTCAGCCTGATTCAGGTGGGGCGCGGATGCTTCGACGCCATGCCGGTGTCGGTCGTCTCGACCACGACGCTCGCAGCACTTGAGACGGCGCGCGGCGGGGCAGTCGGGCTGGAGCGCTTTCGTATCAACCTTGTCATCCGCGCTGCGCCTGCCGCCGGGAGGGAAACCAATTGGCTGGGCGGTACACTGACGTTCGGCGCCAGTCCGTCCGCCGCGCGCGTGCTGTTGGGTTGGGCGATTCCGCGTTGCGCGATGGTGACCGTCGATCCGGCGACGGCCGAACGCGATCCCTCGGTCCTGCGGTTGGTCGCCCGGGATTTTGCCAACGAGGTCGGTGCCTATGGTTCGGTCGCGATGACCGGCACCATCCAGGTTGGCGACCGGGTGTGGCTGGACTCGCCGGGCTGACCATCGCGCAGGGACAGCGACTGGTCCAGAACGATTCCGAAGCGGGATCTGCTGGGAGTGAGTTTGAATGTCCGCACGGTTTAGGGGGCAGACTCTCTGTGGGTCTGCACATGAGGCGCCTGGCAGCAGTCTTTATGTTGACGACGCCGGCAACCGGGCAGTTCCAAAGAAGAAGCCGATCCGGGTCAAAGAGGCAGGAACGGAGCGACTCGCTGTTATCGACCCGAGCGGCGAAAGTTCGGGCCGATCGGGGCTGCCCGGGGTTTGTTGGGTTCCGGTGCGCGGGGAAGAGTGCTTTGGGGCCAATCGGCCCATGTGCCAGGTTGTTGCCGGCAATCGGAGGGTGGCATGCAGGCGACGCGGATCGACGATCCAGTCCTCGTGCGCTTTCGTCAGGCGCTTGGAGAGGCATACGGAAGCAAGCTTGAACGCGTGATGCTGTTCGGCTCCCGCGCGCGGGGCGATGCTCGGCCGGATTCCGATTACGACATCGCCGTGTTTATCCACGATCCAGGGGGCTTCAACGACGAAGCCGTGCGGCTGGCCGCTATCGGGACGGACATCCTGTATGACATGGGCGCGGTCATCAATCCGCTGCACTTTGGTGCGGGCGCCTATCAGCAGCGAACCGGGTTCATGGCCGAGGTGCGGCGCGATGGGATTGATCTGTGAAACCGGAGACCGCGGATTATCTCGGCCGAGGCGCTTATTTTCGAGAAAACGGGCAGAGCCGTAAAGCCGCATAGAGGTGTAAGAATCGAGTTCGCGCGCCTCACGAAAGATGACCCGCGTACCTTGGAAGGTATGGCTGGATTTCTGATGCAAGCTTACCAGTACAAGGAAATCAGCGATTACGGCACTGGTTCGGGCGAGACTGTCACCATGGCGGACGCCGCGGCAGTGATCGTCTCGGCCGCGGATTTTGTTCCATGGGTTCAAACCGCGTTGACTTGATTGCTTCGCCTTCTCGCTGGTTCGCCCGGGTGAGTGGACTGCCCGAACATAACCTCATACCCTCCACCCTATGAAGCACGTCGCGGTCCTTACGAGTGGAGGTGATGCCCCCGGCATGAATGCGGCCATCCGCGCCGTCACGCGCAGTGCGCTCGATCAGGACATGACGGTCCATGGCGTGCTCCAGGGTTGGCAGGGTCTGGTGGACGGCCAGTTCCGTCAGCTGAGTGCCCGCGACGTCGGCGGCATCATTCAGGTCGGCGGCACATTTCTTGGCAGTGCCCGATCCGCCGAATTCCGCGAAGAGAGCGGCCGAACCAAGGCGCTGCGCAACCTCGCCCAACGGGGCATCGACGGTGTGGTGGTGATCGGCGGCAACGGTTCCCAGACAGGCT
>JAYUEJ010000592.1:0-12312 GCA_043739265.1 Rhodopila sp.
GAACCAGGCCATGAAGGCCGCGTCAATCGCTCCATCGCCTACCGCCCCAGCAACCGATCCAGAATCCGGCCCTCGATCGCCGCCGCCGCCGGATCGCCGCGCCGCCGCGGCCGCGGCAGATCGACCGTCACGTCCATCGCCACCCGCCCCGCATCCAGCACCAGAATGCGATCCGCCAGCGCCACCGCCTCCGACACATCGTGAGTCACCACGATCGCGGTGAACCCCTTGTCCTCCCACACCTGCTCGATCAGTGCCTGCATCTCGATCCGGGTCAGCGCATCCAGCGCACCCAGCGGTTCATCGAACGCCAGGATCCGCGGATGGCTGACCAAAGCCCGAGCCAGCGCGACCCGTTGCTTTTGGCCGCCGGACAGAATCGCCGGCCATTCCGTCTCCCGTCCGGACAACCCCACCTGACCCAAAGCGTCCAATGCCAAACGGCGGCGGTCCTCGCCGAACGAGGCCTGTGACAGCCCGACCTCCACATTCGCCGCGACCCGCTGCCACGGCAGCAACCGGGGTTCCTGGAACATCAGCCGCACCCGATCGCGCCAACCCTCGGCCAAACCGTCGATCTCGATCCGCCCGCCGGTCGGCTGGTCCAGTCCGGCCAGCAACCGCAGCAGCGTGCTCTTGCCGCACCCGCTGCGGCCGACGATGGCGACGAACTGCCCGGCCGGGATGTCCAGGTCGATCCCGTGCAGCACGGTCTGCGCGCCGAACGCCTTCGTCACGCCGCGCAGGCTCACCGCCCCGCCGCGGCTGCTGATCCGCGGTTCGGCAAACACCGCGTGGTCCAGAACACTGACATTCATCGCTCAGGCTTCCGCATAGACGGGGTTCCAGGACAGGCACGTCCGCTCCAACACCCGCGCGATGCTGTCGGCCAGCTTGCCCAGCGCGGCGTAGATAAGAATCGACACCACGACGACATCGACCATCATGAACTCGCGCGCATTCATCGCCATGAAACCAATGCCGGAGGAAGCCGCCAGCGTCTCCGCCACGATCAGGGTCAGCCACATGATGCCCAACCCATAGCGCACCCCGACGAAGATCGAGGGCAGAGCGCCAGGAAACACCACCCGCCAAAAGATCGCCCGTTCGGACATGCCGTACGCCCGCCCCATCTCCAGCAACTGCCGGTCAATTGAGCGCACGCCATGCAGTGTGTTGACGTAAATCGGGAAGAACACGCCCAGCGCGACCAGGAACAGCTTGGCTTCCTCGCCAATGCCGAACCACAGGATAACCAGCGGCAGCAGCGCGAGGTGCGGAATGTTGCGCACCATCTGCAACGTCGAGTCGGTCAGCTTCTCGCTGATCCCCGACAACCCGTTCAGCATCCCCAACGCGAATCCGATGCCGCCCCCGATCGCGAACCCGCCAAAGGCTCGGCTGGCGCTGACCGCGATGTCGCGCAGCAATTCGCCGCTGCGGGTCACCCGCCACGCCGCTTCCGCCACGGCGGTTGGCGCCGGCATGATCTGGTCCGCGAGCAATCCAAACCGCGATGCCAACTGCCAGGAAAGCAGGATGCCCAGCGGAACGATCCAGGGCAGCACGCGCTTCATCGGGCGAGGTCCTTCAACAACAGGTCAGCCGCCGGCGGCCATGCTGTTTCGGTCAACAGACGGATCAACCAACGTTTCATCCGGCGGCAATCCTGGACGGCGCGGCGCGGAAATCGCGCCCCGGCTCAAACGCACGTTGGCCAACCCCCAACACGGGGAACAGCAGTTCGGCAACCCGGTAGGCTTCCTCCAGATGCGGGTAACCCGAGGCGATGATCGTTTGCACCCCCAGCGCCTGATACTCTCGCAGCCGAACGGCGACCGTTTCCGGGCTGCCAACCAGCGCCGTGCCGACGCCGTGCCGGACCAGACCGACGCCGGCCCACAGGTTGGGGCTGATCTCCAGCTTGTCGCGGCGGCCGCCGTGCAGGTCCAGTTGCCGGATCTGCCCAACCGAATCGGTGTCCTCACGCAGCCGTTTCTGTGCCGCCGCGATGGTTTCGTCCGACAAATGGCTGATCAACCGGTTGGCGGCATCCCAGGCTTCCGCATCGGTTTCGCGCACGATCAAATGCACGCGCAACCCATACGACAGCGTGCGGCCGCGGCGTGCGGCCCGGTCCCGAGCGGCGTCCAGCTTCTGCTTCACCTGTGCCGGAGGCTCGCCCCAGGTCAGATAGGTATCGACGTGATCCGCCGCGACCTCGATCCCGGCCGGCGACGATCCACCGAACCACAGCGGCGGATACGGCTTTTGCAGACTGTCGAAGTAACCGAGTTTTGCTTCCTTCGCGGCCAGGTATTTGCCGGTGAAATCCACCTGCCCGTCGGCCAGCAGGTGCCGCCAGATGTGCAGGAATTCGTCGGTCAGCACGTAGCGCTCGTCATGCTCCAACAGCAGCCCGTCACCGGCCAGTTCCTTCGGCTGGCCGCCGGTGACGATGTTCAGCAACAAACGTCCGTTACTGACCCGGTCGAGTGCGACGGTCTGGCGGGCGGCCAGCGCCGGCGTGATGAACCCCGGCCGCAATGCCACCAGGAATTTCAGCCGTTCGGTTTGCGGCGCCAGGGCGGATGCGACCGTCCAGCCGTCCAGGCAGTTGATCCCGGTGGGCAGCAACACGCCGCCGAAACCCAGTCGATCCACCGACTGCGCGATATCGCGCAGGTAACCGATGTCGGCCGGCCGATGGCCTTTTTCTGTCCCCAGATAGGACCCATCGCCGCTGGTCGGCAGGAACCAGAACATATCGAGCGGTTGCTGTGTCATGGCGGAAAAACCTTTCACGCGTTCGGATGCCAAACGCTGTCGGCGACGGTGATATCGACCGGCAGCAACCCCAGCCCGCGGAAGCGGTCGGCGACGTGTTGCTGGCCGAGGATGATGGCGTCGGTCATCGGCAGCATGTCGGCTGGCACACGATCGATGACCCGCCGCATCGCGTCCCGTGGCATGCCGGTGCTGCTGGACAGCCCATCGGCAACCTCCTCCCGATGGCCGCGCATCCAGGCACAGGCCACCGCGAACGCTTCGAGTGCCGTCGCCGTCAGCGCCGGATTGGCCTGGACGAACGCCTTGCGGCCCATGAAGAAGGAATGCTGCTCGCCGATCTCGGTGTTGGTCAGAAGGGTGCGCACGCCGGGACGCTGCTCGAACAGCGCGAAATACGGGTCCCAGATTGCCCAGGCGTCGATCGCCCCGCGCTGGAACGCCGCACCGGCATCCGCCGGGCCGAGATGGATCATCTCGACCTCATCGTATCGCAGTCCGGCCTTTTCCAACGCCTTGATAGCGAAGTTATGCGCCGACGAGCCACGGCCGCACGCCAGCTTCTTTCCCTTCAGATCCGCCGGCGTTTGGATCGCCGACCCCGGCGGCAGCAGAATTGCCTGGGAGCCGGATCGCAACGCCGAAACATACAGCAGATCGGCATGCGCGGCCTGGGCAAACACCGGCGGCGTGTCGCCGACCGCGCCAAGATCGATGCTGCCGACACGCATCGCCTCCAGCATCGGCGGCCCAAACTGGAACTCAATCCATTGGACGTCCCAGCCCAGCGGCGTCAAAACCCTTTCCAGGTCCTGGTTTTGCCTCGCCGCCATCAGGGTTGGCTCACCCTTCTGGAAGCCCATACGCAGCACCTTGGTCGGCGCCGCGCGGGCGTCGATCGCGGGCAGCGCCAGTGCTGTTGCCAGCAGGACACGCCGATGCAAATTCATGCTGTTGCTGCCTGCGATCGGCCGGCGGTGTAGAGACGGCGCGCGAGGCGTTTGACATCCGCCAGCGTCGGCCAGACCGATCCGTCCAGATCGTCGAGCTTCATGTCGGTGGCGATGAAGCGATAGCCGGTGTCCAGGCGGACGGCGGCGCCCACGAAGGCGCCATCGATATCGATAATATGAGACTGCAACATAGGTGGGGTCCTTTCGGAACCAGGAGTCAGCGATACGGGCAGACGCGTCAGATGCAACGCCGACAGCACATCCCGCCCACGATCCGGCGGGACGCGGAGGCCGTTCGTGCGGTGTCGATCATCTGCCATTCTCCTGCGGTGACCGGCGCGATGCCGGTCAACATGGACAATAAGAGGATATTTTTCTGTCTGAATGCAATATCGGCGTCAAAGAAAGTTTTTCTTTCTATAATTACCCTCGTCGAAGCGATGATTTTATCGTCCACTCCACAGAAGTGAAAACCAGAATGTTCGGCCGCTTGCCGAACGCGCCGCCCGCTGCTCCTATCGCTGCGTTGGATACGGGAGCGGACGGGTGAATCAGGACAGCCGACACATCGTGATTGCCGGAGCAGGCCATGCGGGCGGGTCGGTCGCGGCCATGCTGCGACAATTCGGCTGGCAAGGGGCGATCACCCTGATTGGCGAGGAACCAATCCCACCCTATCAGCGGCCGCCGCTGTCGAAGGCATGGCTGAAGGGCGAGGCGACGGCGGACAGCCTGGCGCTGCGTCCCGCCAAATTCTATCCCGATGCGGCGATCGATCTGCGGTTGAATACGCGGGTGACCGGCATCGATCGTTCGGCAAAGACGGTGGAGCTGTCCGATGGCGGGACGCTTGGCTACGACACCCTGATCCTGGCAATGGGCGCCCGGGCGCGGCGGTTGCCGGTGGCCGGGGCGGAGCTGGATTGGGTGCTGGAACTGCGGTCGGCGGCCGATGCGGACCGGTTGAAAGCCGTGCTGCATCCGGGGGCGAGGCTTGCGGTCATCGGCGGGGGCTATATCGGGCTGGAAGCCGCCGCCTCGGCCCGCGCGCTGGGTGCCGCGGTCACCATCGTCGAACGCGAAAGCCGCGTTCTGGCGCGCGTGGCCTGCCCGATCCTGTCGGATTTTTTCCAATCGTTCCATCGCGCCCAAGGCGTGACGATCGAGGTCGATGCCGGAGTCGCGGCGTTGGAAGGCGCTGACGGACGCGTGACCGGTGTGCGGCTGGACGATGGGCGCGTGATCCCATGCGATGCGGCCCTGATCGGTGTCGGGGCGGTGGCAAACGACGAACTGGCGCGGCAGGCGGGGCTGACCTGCCAGAACGGGATCGCCGTCGATCTGACGGCACGCACCAACGACAAGGCGATTTTCGCCATCGGCGACTGCACCAGCCGGCCGTTGCCGCTGTATGACCGCGTCGGGCGGCTGGAAAGCGTTCCGAATGCGCTGGAGCAGGCCAAGCAGGCCGCCGCATATATCTGCGGCAAGCCGGCCCCGGCGCCAGAGGTCCCATGGTTCTGGTCGGACCAGTATGATCTGCGGCTGCAGATCGCCGGCATGCCGTTCGACGCGACCGAAATCGTGGTTCGCGGCGATGTTGCGGCGGGCCATTTCGCGCTGTTTCATTTGACCGGAGACGGCACCGTTCAGGCCGTGGAGGCGGTCAATGCCGCACCGGAATTCATGGGCGGGCGGCGCATCATCGCAAGGCGGAAACGTCTCACTCGCGTGCGTGTAGAAGATATGTCAGTGTCAATGCAGGAACTCGCGGCGTGATGGAACGCCGCCAAAAAGGAACGCTCAATGCCTAAGATCACCTATATCGAACATAACGGAACGGTTCACGCGATCCAGGTCCCGGTGGGGAAATCGGTCATGCAAGGGGCGGTGGACAATAACGTTCCCGGCATCGATGCCGATTGTGGCGGCGAATGCGCCTGCGCCACCTGCCATGTCTATATCGACGCCGCCTGGCTGGACCGGGTCGGGCAGCCGGTGGGCAGTTCGAACGAAGCCAGCATGCTGAGTTTCGCCGCCGTCACCCAGCCGGATTCCCGCCTGTCCTGCCAGATCCATGTCACCGATGCGCTGGACGGACTGGTCGTGCGGATGCCGGAGGGACAGCACTAAAAGACCACGCTTCCCACCGTCATCTCGGGGGATGACGGTGGTGGAAAGAGAGAAAACAGGAGGACCTGACATGAACGCCCCCGTCCACTTCGATCCTGCTTCGGATGCCTACACCACGCCGCTCGATCAAATCGATGTCAGCAATCCGCGCCTGTTCCAGGACGACGTTTACCATCCCTACTTCGAACGCCTGCGGCGGGAGGACCCGGTCCATTACCGCCGCGACGGCCTGTATGGCTCCTTCTGGTCGGTAACCAGGTTTAAAGACATCATGACGGTGGAAACCCACCCGGAGATCTATTCCTCCGACGCCAAACTGGGCGGCATCAGCATCACCGACCGGCCGATGGAATTCCGCCGGTCGAGCTTCATCTCCATGGACCCGCCCCGCCACGACGCGCAGCGCAAGGTGGTCAGCCCGATCGTGGCACCCGGCAACCTCAACCACATGTCGGCGGTGATCCGCGAACGTGTCTGCGCGGTGCTGGACGGGTTGCCGCGCGGCGAAACCTTCGACTGGGTCGAGCGCGTGTCGATCGAGTTGACGACGCTGATGTTGACGACGCTGTTCGACTTCCCGATCGAGGATCGCGGCAAGTTGACCTACTGGTCCGATTGCGCGACCGCCGATGTGAACGCCGGCGGCATTGTGGATTCGGAAGAGAAACGCCTGGAAATCCTGGGGGAGGCGCTGCGGACCTTCACGGCGATGTGGCACGAACGCGCCGCTCGGCCGGGTGGGTTCGACCTGATCTCCATGCTGGCGCACAGCGAGGCGACCAAGAATTTGGTCAACGATCCGGCGGAATTCCTGGGCAACCTGACGCTGCTGATCGTCGGCGGCAACGACACCACCCGCAATTCCATGAGCGGCGGGTTGTGGGCGCTGTGCAAGAATCCCGCCGAATACCAGAAGCTGCGCGACAACCCGGCGCTGATCACCTCCATGGTGCCGGAGATCATCCGCTGGCAGTCGCCGATCGTGCATATGCGGCGCACCGCCGTGGTCGATACGGAACTTGGCGGCAAGCAGATCAAGGCCGGCGACAAAGTCGTGATGTGGTATATCTCCGGCAATCGTGATGAGGAGTCCATCGACCGGCCGAACGATTTCATCGTCGATCGCGCCCGGCCGCGGCACCATCTGTCCTTCGGTTTCGGCGTGCATCGCTGCGTCGGGAACCGGTTGGCGGAAATGCAGTTAATCATCCTGTGGGAAGAAATCATGAAGCGCTTTCCGGTGATTGAACTGGTCGAGGAGCCGAAGCGTATCTACTCCAACTTCATCCATGGCATTTCGGAGATGAAAGTGCGTATCCCCGTATGATTGACACTTTAGCGAGCGCGGTTCTGCCCGCGGGCGTGCGGGCCCGCTTCGTGGACGATGTGAACGGGCTGCGGGTGCATCTGCTGGAATCCGGAAACCCGGACAATCCATGCGTTTTGCTGCTGCACGGGTTCCCTGAACTGGCCTATTCCTGGCGCAAGGTGATGCCGGCGCTGGCCGCCGCCGGCTATCACGTCATCGCGCCCGATCAGCGCGGTTATGGCCGCACCACCGGGTGGGATGCCGAGTACGACGGCGATCTCGGGTCCTTCCGCCTGATGAACCTGGTGTGCGATATGGTCGGCTTGCTGGCCGCGCTGGGCCGGGAGTCCGTCGTGGCCGTGGTCGGCCACGATTTCGGCGCCTCGGTCGCCGCGTGGTGTGCCCTGCTCCGCCCCGACATATTTCACAGTGTCGCGTTGATGAGTGCCCCGTTCGGCGGACCGCCCGGCCGGGGACCAGCCGGCGGGACGGACATTCATCAGGCCCTGGCGGTGCTGGACCGCCCCCGCAAGCACTACCAATGGTATTACGGCACGCGGGAGGCGAACGCCGACATGACGCTGTGCAGGCAGGGCCTGCCTGACTTCCTGCGGGCCTACTACCATCACAAAAGCGCTGATTGGGATGGCAATCGGCCATTTCGCCTGGGCAGTTGGACAGCCGCCGAACTCGCTCGGATGCCGACTTATTATATCATGGATCTGGGCGAGGACATGGCGCAGACGGTCGCGCGGGTGATGCCATCGGCGGCTTCCGTCGCCGCCTGCCGCTGGATGTCCGAACCGGAACTGGCGGTTTACAGCGGCGAATACGGACGGATCGGGTTTCAGGGCGGCCTGCAGTGGTATCGCTGCCGCACGCAGGGGGTCGGCCTCGCGGAGCTTCAGGTTTTCAGCGGCCGTAGCATTGATGTTCCATCTCTTTTTATCGCCGGCGCGAGCGATTGGGGTATTTTTCAATCTCCCGGGACGATCGAACGGATGCAGGCAAGCGTCTGCACGGACATGCGGGGCTGCCACTTGCTCGAAGGCGCCGGGCACTGGGTCCAGCAGGAAAAACCCGATGACGTGATCGGCATCTTGCTGAAGTTTTTACAGTCATAGTTACTGTTTTGTCGCACTGGACAACTTTCCCGGAGCCGGCGGCCTAATCGATCGGAGCGGATCGCGCACTAATTACAGGTATTACCGCATCGTTCTCCATTCACACATGAGTTTCGATACTGTACTATGGTATGCCATTGTCGGAAAATTTAGCCAAGAACATCTGTATTTGTTCGTGTTTTGCAATATATTCCGTCATATATTTCAGTTTATCCGGATTATGGTCATTCTATATCGTATGTCGATTATATCGATTTGGCGGTTTGCTGGCATTGCATAACGTTTCATGTGATCGCGGTTCACGCAGAGTTTGGTTTCGTTCGCCGTTCATCCCGCGTTAGCGTTCTTGCGTCCGGACAACCGCTCGTATTGCCCGAACGTTGACGTGTGTTGGTAGGCAAAGGTCAGGCGATCCGAGCTGGCTGACGCGCCAGTTTGGTATCCACCCGGGTATGTTCGCGGGACGAAAATCTCTTGGCGCATTCGCGACGGATGCCGATCTTCTAACAGGACAGGAACAGGCTGATGCCAGGAATGGCCGAACCGGATATAGCCATCGACGTCGTCCCATCGGCTGCCAGCCTGACGGACGCGCATGACTTTCATGCCACGGGCCTGGTGCCGCGTCCCCGCCTGGCGAGCCGCACATGCAGGCTGATCGGGCTGGATGCCATCGTGACGGCCTGCACGGGCGCACTGTGCTTCGTATTATTCAATCCCGCGGGCCAACTGACATCGTCCGCCGTCGTCATCCCGATGGCCAGCCTGACGGTTTGCATGATCCTCAGCTTTGTCGAACGCGGCCTTTACGCACCCCAGGAAATCATGAGCCGCGACTTGCCATGGCGCCAGATAACCTTTGCCTGGCTGCAAGCTGTCGCGTTCGGTACGCTGGCTGCCGTCTGCCTGGCGGCGGTGTCCGGCCACCCCAATCTGGCGCACGCATTTACCACGACTCACGTGGCACAGCCGCCGGAAGTCAATGGGTTCGATCCTATCGACGCCACCTTCCACGGCGCCTGGCTGCCGGTGTTTCTGGTCCTGGGATTCGTTTCATTGACCGTCAGCCGTATGCTGCGGCTGCGGTTTCAGGCCGGACCTCAGGCGCTCAATCGAACCGTCATCATTGGCGAGCAGGAACCGATCCACGATTTACTCTTGCGTATTCGCACAGGCGTGCGGCGCAGCTTCGACGTGATCGGCGTCGTGCAGCATACCGCCGACACGCTGCCTGAACGAAACTTCCAGGGCGTGCCGCTGCTGGGCGATATCGACGCGCTGGAGCGGATGATCCGCCAGGATGCCGTGGATACCGTGCTGGTCGCGCTGCCGTGGTCGGCGGGCGAGCAAATGCGAGCGATCATTCAGCGTGTGTCCATGGCGCCGGTCGATGTCTATATTTATCCAGGAATGAATGGCCTGAACCTGCCGCTGCGCCGGGCCGACCGGGCGTTCGACCTACCGCTTTTGATGGCCTGCACGCGGCCGATCGGCGGCTGGGGCGCCTTGATCAAACGCTCGGAGGACGTGGTCCTGTCCATGGGCCTGTTGGCGTTCATTTCGCCGGTGATGTTAACCATTGCCGCGGCGATCAAGATAACCTCCAAAGGTCCGGTTTTGTTCCGCCAGCGCCGACTGGGCTATAATAATCGCGTGATCGAGGTGTTGAAATTTCGCTCGATGTACTCTGATTGTTCGGACGCTGACGCGACACAGCAGGCATTCCGCGGCGACAAGCGCGTGACGCCGTTCGGTGCATGGTTACGCAAGACAAGTCTGGACGAGTTGCCGCAGTTGTTGAACGTGCTGCGCGGGGACATGTCGTTGGTTGGCCCGCGTCCTCATGCACTGGCAACCACCGCCGGAGGATTGACGTTGGAAGAAGCCGTACCGGTGTATGCCTCACGTCATCGTGTTAAGCCGGGCATTACCGGCTGGGCGCAAGTCAATGGCTATCGCGGGGCGCTGGATAGCGTTGACAAGATTGTTCATCGCGTCAATCACGATCTCTATTACATCGAAAATTGGTCATTGGCCCTCGACCTCAAGATTTTGTGGAGAACCGCGAGGCTCGTTTTCGCCGATGACAATGCGTTTTGATTTCGCAAGCCACCCGGCGACCTGTAGTTTAGTCGCTTAGGCGGCCCGGTGGCCGCGGTCATGATCATTTCGCCGGTGTACGCCCTCACGATCACTTCGATTGACGCCGCCCGTATTTGGATTTGGAGAAACCCACGTGAACAGCCTATCGAACCCCGAACTCACCATCCTTCGCAAGTCGGTTTCGGTCGCTGCCCCGACGGCGGAACATGCCATCGTACCCATCCGGATTGGGATCGGCGCTATTGCGCGCCATCACCCATCGTTCGTTCAACTTTACTATGCGATCGAGGCACGGCGTACCAGCGCAATGCCCCTGGCGGTGCAATTCATTTCACCGACGCCAGGAACGGGTTCCAGCACGGTGGCATCGGGCTATGCCCGCGTCGCCGCCGACGATTGCGCGCAGCCGGTACTCTACATCGACTGTAATGGAACTTATCCAAAAAAGCGCCGTGGGGCGGCCGATCTGCAGTCACCCACATTGTTCGATGCCTTGCGCCGTGGCCTGCCGTTGACCGACGCCATCGCACCCGCTCGCGACTCCAAAAATCTGCTCTGGGCGCGTCTGGGGCCGGGCGAGCGTCCGCTGCTGGCGCTGGGTGGCGACCGGTTGCAAGCCCTGCTGGACATGCTGCGGGCGAACTACCCGGTGATCGTCCTCGACACACCGCCGACCGAGGCGCCGGAATCCGCCGCCGTATCCCGCTACTGCGATGGCTCCGTGCTGGTCGTCGCGGCAGGGCGCACCCGGCATTGGGAGATCGAGGCCGCGAAGTCCCTGCTGGAGCGCCTGGGCGGGCAAACCGTCGGCGTCGTCCTTAATCGGGAACGGAGCGTTCTGCCGCGTTGGTTGGGCCGCCACTAGGATGAATTCCGCCGTGGGAATATCCCCATCCTGGCCCGATACGCAGTTTTTTTCCACCGGTCGCAAGGCGCCGTTCGTGGTCGTGCTGGCCGGCATCGATCGGTCTGAGATCGTGGACGCGGCATTGGCTGATCCGGTGCTGACCGCGGCCGCGATACTGAAGTTCGAGCCGGCCTGCACGCCACCCTGCGACGCGTTGCTTTGGCGGCTGGAGACAGCGTCCGGCGACAGCCTGACCAGGCCCGGGCTGCTGCGTCGTCATTGGCACAGGGCGCCCTATGCGATGACGCTGCGGTTGGTGCAGTACCAACCGGGATCGATCGTGCCGGACATTCTGGATGAGGGAACCCTTGGCACCCGCGGCCGACGCGAAGCGTTCAAGGCTGCCACCGACCGCCTGGCGATGCGCTTTGTGCGTGATGCCGCACGCGGGCGCAGCCGAGGCCCGGCCGGCTCGTCCCCTGCCGAGGCCGGTCACGGCCTGTTCGGCTGGCTGGATGCGATACGGGCCACCTGGAGCGACCGTTTGATGGCCGAGTGGTGGAGCATTGGCACCGCCGCAGTACCTATCGACCGCGTTGTATCGGGCGGCGGCCTGGGCGAAATCAACTGGTATCGTACAAAGACCGCACACCGTTACCTTGCCGATCCATTCCCCTGGCCTGGAACCAATCGGATCCTGTGCGAGGACATGCCAATGACCGACGGTGTCGGTCGCATCATCGCGGTCACCGAAGCCGGCGGCACCCTGACCACGTCCACGGTCTTGCTGGATGACGGGGTTCATCATTCCTACCCCTGCACCTTGCGTGAAGGCGATACCGTCTATTGCCTGCCGGAATCGACTCAGCGCGGTGCTACCCGCATCCACCGGTTGGACGATGACGGCCACCTGAGTCCAGTTTGCGACCCCGCGCCGTACGCCCGGCTGGCTGACCCAACCCTGTTCAAATGGAACGGTCGGTATTGGCTCGGCTGCACCGATTTGGACCTTGGCAGCCACGATAATCTTTGCCTGCTGCATGCACCCGCGATAAC
>JAYUEJ010000593.1:0-4097 GCA_043739265.1 Rhodopila sp.
GTTTTCCATGAATGCCTCCAGATCCAGAATTATCCAGCCAATTTGGGTTAATAGCGATCTCGTGCAGTAACTCGCCGTTTTCAGCCGCCGTCCGGCAGCCATTGTCAGGTATTCCGGCCATAAAATCAGGGTCTCAGCAAGTGAGTATTTTCCACAACTGTCGTCGCCGGCTGGCTGGCGCCTAAGACAATCCCCAACAACGACCGCTTCAAAACAGCGGTCATGCCGCGCGCCGAACGCGGCGCACCAAAGCGACCTCAACGGGTTCGAAGTGATCCCGATCCGTGACGTCGATCAGGCTCTGGCGACGATTCGGCCCGACTGATAAACCGTTCACTCGGTCGGCGGAGTGGCCCGATCCAAGGGGGCCCGGGAAATATGCTTACCTACGACTACATCGTTATCGGCGCCGGTTCCGCCGGCGCGGTCGTCGCGAACAGACTTTCGGCGGATGCGCGCAACCGGGTGCTGCTGTTGGAAGCCGGCCCCGCCAGCCATCCCTGGTCCCGTATCCCGATCGGTTTCGCGAAATTAATCAACAACCCCGCGACCGCCTGGCTCTATGCGTCGGAGCCGGAGGCCAGCACGAACGGCCGCAAGCTCCCGGTACCGCGCGGCCGGTTGCTCGGCGGCTCCAGCGCGATCAACGGCATGGCGTTCGTGCGCGGCCAGGTTCGGGACTTCGATACGTGGGCGCAAATGGGGAACCAGGGCTGGAGCTATGAGGACGTCCTGCCCTTCTTCAGGCGAATGGAAAGCTACGAAGGCGGTGACGACGCATTTCGCGGCCGGGACGGCCCGCTGCGGGTCACCAACCCCGAACCGCGCGACATTTTGTATGCCGCGCTCATCAAGGCGGCCGGCCAGACCGGGATCATGCACAACCCCGATTACAATGGCGCCAGCCAGGATGGGATCGCCATGAGCCAGGCGACCATCTCATCGGGCCGCCGCATGAGCACCGCCCGCTGCTACCTGGATCCGATTCTGAAACGGGAGAACCTGCATATACAGACCGGTGCATTGACCGAGGCGCTGTTGCTGGAGGGCAAACGATGCACGGGCGTCCGGTATTCCGTGGGCGGCACTCTGCATGAGGCCCGTGCATCCCGGGAAATCGTGGTCAGCGCCGGATCGATCAACTCCCCGCAGTTGCTGGAGTTGTCAGGCATCGGCCATCCCGAACGCCTGCGCGCTCTGGGCATCGACGTGCGGCAGGCTCTGCCGGGCGTCGGCGAGAACCTGCGCGACCATTATGCGCCCAGGACCCGATGGGCCATCGGTGCGAAAGGGATCACGTTCAACGACAGGGCTCGCGGTCTGGGTCTCGTGGGACAGGCGCTGCGCTACGCTTTGTTCAATCAGGGTCTTCTTGGCATGGTGGCGGCGCCGATCCGGGCTTTCGTCCGCTCCCGCGAAGGTCTCGATGCGCCGGACGTGCTTCTGGGCTGGGTGCCGATGCTGACCGAACCAGGGCCGAAGGGTCCGAAGCTGTCCCGTCAGTCGGGGGTGACGTGCTACGCGCACCCGATGCGGCCCGAAAGCAAGGGCCACATTCACATCATTTCCACCGATCCGCGCACGCCGCCCGCGATCAACTTCAACTTCCTGTCGTCGCCGGTCGATGCGGAGATTACCGTGCGCGCGGTCCGCATCGCTCGCGCCGTTATGACCGCGCCGGCGATGGCTGCCCTGCAAGCGTCGGAGATCGCGCCCGGCGAGTCCCAGACCACGGACGATGAAATCCTGGCCTGGGTGAAACGGGCGGCCGAAACGACCTACCACCCGGTCGGGACCTGCAAGATGGGCTCGGACGCGATGGCGGTCGTCGATGCGCGCCTGCGTGTGCATGGGATCGATGGGCTGCGGATCGCCGACGCCTCGATCATGCCGACACTCACGTCGGGCAACACCAACGCGCCGTCGATCATGATTGGCGAAAAGGCGGCGGACATGGTGCTGCGGGATGCCGCGGCGTGACCGGAGATCGGCCTCGCGCGATCGCCCGTCGTCCGAACCCGACGTGTCCGGACCACCTTTCGCGGCACACGCTCCGATAGATTGCCCGGAGACGTCGAGCCATGACGGGAATGAGCAGCTCCAGGCACTTCGCCCATTGTTAGGTGTGGCCGAAGTGCCGGCCGGTATTTCATCGCTGTCATCGGTGCTGCTCCCAGCTCCATGTTCAACACAGAGTTCGCTTACAAAGCAGACATCGCAGAGAATAGTGCCCGGGGTCTGCCGCCAAAATCACTCAAACCATTGGGGGCTCGGCACCCAATACGCCGTGGCGTGACCCTTCTCATCCATCGTGACGGAGTCAGCGAAATGCATCCCAAACCGGATTTGCTCCGCCGTGTAGTCCTTCATGTCCTGCACCAACGCCGCCAGAGCCTGATCGCGCGCCTCGATCGTCAGGAACAGCCTGGCTCGGACGCCACCAGCGTCGCTGCGTCGTACCCTTGCAGCGGGCTGGCACGGTCGATCGCATGCAGCAAAGTCCACGGCATGACGAACAGCGGCAAATGCGACTGCGCCACGGGAAGATCGTGAATACGCCGGAAGAAAACTCTATCCTTAGTACGCTCCGCCAGAAAAATGAACAACCGGACATTGGCGCTGCTCATGATCGACATCCGCCCATTGGCGAGGCGCAACATCAACGCCGGCTTGCAGGCGACCTGTCAGCGGGAATGCCAGGGCAAACCGACACCGTTCAAGCCCGCGACGCTCAAGAAATGACCCGGTGCGATCGCCGAACCACTACCCCCGCTATGCGGTGATCCCAATCGATTTTGCAACCGCCGCCCGGACATATCCGCCGCCGGTATAAGCCGCGAGAGCGAACTGCGTCTGAAGACCCCCGCCACCGCCTTGCCGAGCGACCCCGCCGTCCGATGCGATTGCGTTCCTGCCTGCCCGCACGGTATCGTCGCCCTCCACCCCGGATCGTGATCGGCCAACGGTCCCACCCCCAATTCCAGCGGCTGAAGCCCCGGATCGACCCGTCGTCCCGGTCAGCGTCGCCAGCAGCGACTGTAACTGCGTCAGAAGCTGAGACCCAATCCCGCTGCTGCCGGTCGTGCCCGAAACCGACCCCGATGCGCCGCCGCCCGATCCGCTCGCCGCTGCCGCCGCCCCGCCGCCGCCTAACCCAATCAGCGCCAACGACACATCGTCAGCCAACGGGGACGAAACGCCGCCTGTCGCGGTGGCCGCGGCCGACGCGCCAGAGGCGGCCTTGGACACGTCCGCGAGGATGGATACGCCTTTCTGCCCCGGCGCTGAAGGCGGCGGCGGCTGATGCGCGTCAAGCCGCGCCCACCGCTCGTTTTGCCCGGATATGGAACTCAACACCTGTGATACTCCTTGCTCTGCAACGTGGCGTCGCGGACAACGCACGATCCGTGCCACAAGCCGAACCTTGAAAACCGGCGGTATAACCAGGGTCAGGCCGGCAATCTTTGCCCGGGTCCGGTCCCAACGCGGCAAAAACCGCCGGCCACCGTGCCCGAACCGGGCGTCCGAACCGGGGTCGGTTGCATGCGAACCACCCCGCCGGTAACCTCCATTGGGCTGAACAGGGGGGATGTCGCATGGACATGACAGGCGAGCGGCGCATTCCGGCACCGCGCCAAATCGTATGGGAAGCCCTCAACGATCCAGAGGTGCTGAAAGCCAGCATTCCCGGCTGCGAAAGCCTGGAGAAACTCGCCGACGACCAGATGAAGGCAACCGCCGCCATTAAGGTCGGCCCGATCTCCGCCCGGTTCACCGGCAAGGTGCAACTGACCGACATCGACCCGCCCAACGGCTATCGTATCAGCGGGGAAGGGCAGGGCGGTGTCGCCGGCTTCGCCAAGGGCGGTGCCAACGTGGCGCTGACCGACGATGGCGCCGGCACGCTGTTGAGCTACCAGGTCAACGCCCAGGTCGGCGGCAAGCTGGCGCAACTCGGCGGCCGCCTGATCGACGCCACCGCCAAGCAAATGGCCGACGCGTTCTTCGACCGTTTCAGCGCGCAGGTGCAGGCGATGGTGCCCGTCGCGGCCGAGGCAGCCGCCGGCAAAGGCATGCCCGAACCCGCCGCGATGGCG
>JAYUEJ010000594.1:0-4093 GCA_043739265.1 Rhodopila sp.
TAGCCCATCCGCTCCAGCAGCGCGCGAGTATCGGGCGACAGGGCGAACGGTTCCGCGTACAGCACATCCGGCAGCCATTGGTGGTGCAGCCGGGGCGCGTCCACGGCCTCTTGTGCATTCATCTCGTAGTCGATCAGATTTACGATCGTTTGCACCACCGCGGAGATAATCCGCGGGCCGCCGGGGGATCCCAGCACCATCTCCACCGAACCATTTTGCAACACAACGGTCGGCGCCATGGAGGAAAGCGGACGCTTGCCGGGGGCGATGGCATTGGCCTCACCCTGCACCAGCCCGAACAGGTTGGGCGCGCCTGGTTGGGTGGTGAAATCGTCCATCTCGTCGTTCAGCAGAAAGCCGGTATCGGCCGCCATGACACCAGCACCGAAACCGCCGTTGATGGTGGTGGTGACGGCGACGGCGCCGCCTGCCGTGTCGATGACCGAAAAGTGCGTCGTCTCCGGTTTTTCTCCGGCCGGCGGGACAGCGGGGCCGAGGCTGACGGATGCCGTGGCCTGGTCGCCGATCGTCTTGCGCAGGCGTGCCGCATAGTCCTTCGACAGCAGGCGGGTCAGCGGTATCGGCACGAACGCGGGGTCACCGAGCCAGGTGTTTCGGTCAAGGAATGTCAGCCGAAAGGCTTCGGTCATGACGTGGATCGCGTTGGCCGCGTGGAAGCCCATGCCGCGCAGGTCGTAGCCTTCCAGGATGTTGAGCGTCTCACAGATCGCCGTGCCGCCGGACGACGGCGGCGGGGCGGACAGGATGACGTGGCCACGGTAGGTGCAGGTCAGCGGCACGGTTTCGGTCAGGCGGTAGGCGGCGAAGTCGGCCGCGGTGATGATACCGCCAGCGCTGAGGGCGGCGGCTTCGACCGCGTCCGGGATGGCCCCTTTGTAGAAGGCGTCAGGCCCGTTATCGGCGATGGCTTGCAGCGTCGCGGCCAGGTCGGGCTGTTGCAAACGGTCGCCGGGCCTCAGCGGCGAACCGTCCCCGCGAAGGAATATCCCGGCGGCGATGGGGTTGCGCCGCAGATGCTTCGCGCCGCGGGCCAGGATATCGGCATCGGCTTCGGACAGGACGAAGCCTTCGCGCGCGAGGTCGATGGCGCCCGCCATGACGGTGGCGCGCGGCATGGTGCCGTATTTTTCCAACGCGGTGTCCAGGCCCAACACGGTCCCGGGGACCGCGACGGATTTCCATCCATACAGGCTGGCTCCGGCAATCGTTTGCTGGTTGGCGTCGAGATACATGTCACGGCTGGACCCGGCGGGCGCGGTTTCGCGAAAATCCAGGAAGATGTCGCGCCCGTCGGGCAAATGGGCGGTCAGGAAGCCGCCGCCGCCGATGTTGCCGCAGCAGGGGTTGACCACTGCCTCGGCATAACCGACCGCCACGGCGGCATCGATCGCGTTGCCGCCCTGGCGCAGGATGGCGGCCCCCGCTTCGGCCGCGAGGCGCTGTGCGGAGACGATCAGGCCACTGGTTGATTCGGTGGGCGGGAGTGACGCCGACCTGGCGGAATGCGGCAGCAGGCACAGCGCCGCCAACGCGGTCCTGGCGACGATCTTCAAATGTCTGGCCGTTGCTGAATCACGGGCGGCGTTTGCCGCTTGCCACCGGTTCCGGCGGATCAAATGCGATTGCTTCCGGCACTGTCCAGGGAGACACAGTGGGAAAGCCCGCGTGTGGCCGTCCGGTTTCCCGCGCCGCCAGCCGAACCGCGTCCGGGTAGGCGGCGGCGGCGATGGCGTCGGCCTGTCTCCCCAGACTGGGGATGCCGCCCATGATTGAACGGATTTCACGCTGTTGTTCGAGAATTGTGAGGACCCAGCTTCGCGTCAGCCGTTCGGGCTGAAACCGGACTTTCAGCAAATGATGCAACAGGACGGTCAGCCGCGATTGCAGTTCGCGCCGGTCGCGAATGGTCATCTCGGTGAGATATTCAATGAGATGGACGCGGTCGAGACGGTCCAGGTGCCCGTCCGTCAATGCGGCCACCTGGGCTGCGATCCATTCGTGTTCGTCTGCCTCGTAAAGGTCCCGGACGGGGAGCCGTTCGGCGGTGTCGGTTGGTGAGAGCATGGCGTTCGGCACAGGACAACTCCATCGCCTCGATCAGCCGGGAGATAGGCCAGAATTCCAACCGCGCCAATGGTGCGACCCGCAACCCGGGTGGTGCGTTACGTCACCGCCTGGATCGCGTCCCCGACGATCTGCACGATGCGATCCAGCGTTGCCTCCGGCGTCGGCAGCGGCGGGGCAAAGCACAGCGTGTCGCCGCTGGCGGGCGGACCGTCGGCGGCGGCACGCAGGCGCAGGATCAGACCGCGATTCGCCGCCTCAGCCACGACCCGAGCCCCGAGGCCTTTCGCGGGCGTCTTGCTGCCCTTGTCCTCCACCAGTTCGATCGCCGCCAGCATGCCGATACCGCGTACCTCCCCCACATTCGGCAGTGTAAGAAGTGTTTCCAACCCGGCTCGGAATCGATCGCCCTGAACCCGGGCGCGTTCCACCATGCCTTCCTTCTCGATAATGTCGATGTTGGCCAACCCAACCGCGCAGCACACCGGATGGCCCGAATAGGTCGCCGCATGCATGAATTTCTCATCCGCCGGCGCGTCCAGCAGCACCTGGTGCATGGCCTTGGAAATGATGACGCCACCCAACGGCAGATAGCCGCTGGTGACGCCCTTGGCGAACGACATCAGGTCCGGTTTGGTATTCCAGTGCCCCAGGCCAAACCACTGGCCGGTGCGGCCGAAGCCGGTGATGACCTCGTCGGCGATCAGCAGCACGCCATGGCGGTCGCAGATCTCCCGCAGCCGGGGAAAGTAGCTGGGGGGCGGCACGATGACGCCGCCCGATCCGATCACCGGTTCGGCGATGATGGCGGCGACGGTGTCGGCACCTTCGGCCAGGATGGCGTCCTCCACTGCGTCCGCCGCACCGATCCCGGCATCGCCGTTGCCCGGCCAGCGATAAGGATAGGGCGGGGCGACCTGCAGGAATCCGGGCACCATCGGGCCGAACATCTTTTGGTAATTCGGCAGGCTGGTGGCGCTCATGGCGGCCATGGTGACGCCGTGATAGCCGTAGCGGCGAGAAATGATTTTCACCTTGTTCGGCTTGCCCAGCCGCTTCCAGTGGTAGCGGGCGAACTTGAAGGCGCTTTCGTTGGATTCCGCTCCGCTGGTGGTGAAATATACCGCCGCCATATTGTCGTAGGCCAGGCTGACGATTTTCTCCGCCAGCCGGATCGCCGGTTCGTTGGTGAAGCCGGCGTAGGCCGACGCGTAGGCCAGTTTCTCCATTTGCGCCGCGGCGGCGGTGGCGAGTTCCTTGCGGCCGTGTCCGATGTTGACGTTCCACAGCGATGACAGGCCGTCGATGTATTCGCGGCCATCGGCGGTGCGCAGCATGGACCCCTGCGCCGAGACATAAACCTTCGGGTTGGCATGGTCCTTGGCGAAATGCAGCGGGTGGATCAGGTGGCGGTGGTCGCTCGCGACCAGGGTATCGGCTGCCGGCATAAGGTCGTTCATGGTTTTCGCCCATCCTGAAGTTAGCCCAGGCTAGAACATTCGCGGCTCGGTTTGAAGCACGGGCTTGCACCTGATCGCCGACGTATCACGTAATGTGTGATTGGTCCGGGTGCCACCACGGGTCTAGACTGCCAAATAAGCCTAAAAGCAGAACCCGTAATAAATTGGCTGGTAAAAGGCCCGAGAAAAAAAGTAGAGTCGGTGCTGTAGCGTCCGGCCAACAGGGAATGGAGAACAACCATGAGCGGTATTGGCCGGCGTTCAGTGTTGACAAAAGCGCTGGGCGCCGTCGCGGCGGGCACCTTGCCGTTGCCTCACATCGCCAACGCCCAGGCAAAGACCGCCACCATCTGGGTTGGGCAGGGCTTCGTTCCCGCGGAGGACGCCGCGCTCAAGAAGACGATCGCCGATTACGAAAAGGCTTCCGGCAACACAATCGACTACAGCATCATGCCGTTCATGGCGCTGAACCAGAAGGCGGTCTCCGCCCTGACCAGCGGGGATGTCCCGGACCTTATTTTCTCCGACGCACCGACGGCAATCCTGCC
>JAYUEJ010000595.1:0-4093 GCA_043739265.1 Rhodopila sp.
CAGCAGGTTGACAGACGAAAGCATGCAACGGCCCAGTCCAGATACGCCGCCCAATCCGCGTGACGCAGCGGCAGTCCTTCCCGGAACGCCGGCTCATCGACCTGGATCACCGCGATACCAGCTTCCTCCAGATCGGCCACTTCGTCACGGATGGCCAAGGCGATCTGGCGGCATGTGTCCGACCGCGGAATGTCGTCGCGCACGAACGACCATTGCAGCATTGTCACCGGCCCGGTCAGCATCCCCTTCATGGGCCGAACGGTGCGGGATTGAGCGTAAGCCGACCAGCGCACCGTCATCGGAGCCGGACGCGATACGTCGCCCCAGATGATCGGCGGTGCTACGCAACGACTGCCATACGATTGCACCCAGCCATGGTGGGTGAAGGCGTAACCGCTCAACTGCTCGCCGAAATACTTGACCATGTCGTTGCGTTCGAACTCGCCATGCACCAGCACGTCCAGACCCAACTCTTCCTGCCAACGCACCGCATCGTCGATCCAGCCTTCAATGGTCGCCTCATATGTTGCCCTGGTGATATCCTTTCGCGACCGGGCTGCTCGGGCCTGACGGACCTCCGGCGTTTGTGGAAAGGACCCGATAGTCGTGGTCGGGAACAGCGGCAGGCGCAGTTTTTCCTGCTGTACCGCCCGGCGCCGTGCGTAGATACTGGCCCGTTGCCGCATGTCCGCGGTCAGGCCGGCCAGCCGATCCGACACCTCCTTACGATGCACACGCGGACTGGCCTGGCGTGATCGAACCGCTGCATCGCTCGCGGCCAATTGGGAGGCAATCGCCGTGTCGCCCTCATCAAGACCCCGGGCCAGCGCTGCGACCTCTTGCAGCTTTTGGGTGGCGAAGGCGAGCCAACCCTTCACGTCGGCATCCAGCCCGGTCTCCTGGGCCAAATCAACCGGCACATGGAGCAGGCTGCACGAGGGCGCCACCATCAGCCGCCGCGTGCCGCGCACCGAGGCGACGCGTCGCAGTGTAGCGAGTGCGGCTCGCAGGTCGGTGCGCCAAACATTGCGCCCGTCCACGACACCGAGCGACAGCCATCGCTCCGCCGGCACCGCGTCCAGCAGGGCGTCCAGTTCCGCCGCGCCCCTTACCAGATCGACATGCAGCCCGGCGACAGGCAGCCCCGCGGCGGTGGCAAGGTTGCCACCGAGCGGACCGAAATAGCTGGCGAGCAGGATCTGCGGTTTCTGCGTCGCTGCAAGCGTCCGATAGGCGAGGCCCAACGCCAGCTTCGCCTTGTCGGTCAGGTCGAGTGCCAGTACAGGTTCGTCCATCTGTACCCAGGCCGCACCGGCCTCGGCCAACTCGTTCAGGACCTGAGCGTAAACCGGCAGCACGGCGTCCAGCAGATCGAGCGGGTCGGAACCGTCTGTCGTCTTCGACAGCAAAAGAAAGCTGACCGGACCGAGCAGGACGGGCCGCGTGCGCATATGCAACGTCAGCGCCTCACGAAACTGGGCCAGCGGCCGATTGGATGTGAGCGTGAAGGGCTGCCCGGCCGATAACCTTGGGACAAGATAGTGATAATTGGTATCAAACCACTTGGTCATTTCCATCGCCGGCAAACCCGGCGCCAGACCGGCTGGCGATTCGGCCGCCGCATTTGTACCGCGGGCCAGGGCAAAATAGGTGGCGAGCGATACCGGCCCTGCCGACCAACCATAGCCCGGCGGGATGGCACCTAGCATGCAGGCGGTGTCCAGCACATGGTCATAAAGGGCGAAGTCGCCTGAAGGCAGATGGTTGATGCCCGCACTCGCCTGAAGCTTCCAGTGGCGGGCGCGGAGCGTGGCAGCGGATGCTTCCAGCTCGGCCTCGCCAACCTCATGGGACCAGAATTTCTCCAGCGCGGTTTTCAGTTCACGCCGATGCCCGATCCGGGGGAAACCGAGATTGCTCGCCACCGTCATGCGAACCTCCTGCCCGCTGCGGTCACTGCAAAAATGGGTCGCGGCACCGCGCCCCCGCGGCGGCGGGCGTCGTTCGGATTGGCCGTCATCGATCGTCTCCAGCCCCCGAAGCACCCCGCTCGGCAGCATTGGTTCGTGCGACGACGGCAGGTCTCCTGGCTCGCGGCTCAACGCCCTTGGCCCTGTCTTCCCGAACCCGTCCGGGTTCAGTGACCCACCTCCCAGAGGAGGCGGACGGACCAACGGCTTACCGCTGACAGTTGCGGGGGCAGCCGCCGACTTGCCCCCGGACCATTGGTCCAGCCGAGACTCACGGCGTTCCCTTTTAACCCGCTCGCGCGGGACCATCGACACATAAGCATAAGTTTATGTGGTTGAGGTTCGCAAGGGAAAAAAGCTTTAAAGCCCGGTAACACGCTGATCCCTAAACCAGCCGCCCGTCCCGCAATGTCACGATCCGGTCCATCCGCGCCGCCAAATCCGGGTTATGCGTCGCGATCAGCGCCGCCACCCCATGATCTCGCACGATCGCCAGCAGTTCCGCGAACACAAGCTCGGCCGTCGCCACATCCAAATTCCCCGTCGGTTCATCCGCCAGCAGCAGCTTCGGCCCATTCGCCAACGCCCGAGCAATGGCGACCCGCTGTTGCTCTCCGCCAGACAATTTTCCGGGCAAATGCCCCAAGCGAGACGCCAGACCGAACGTCGTCAGCAGCGACCGCGCCCGATCTTCCGCGGCAAGGCGCGACACACCGGCGATCATCCGCGGCAACACGACGTTCTCCAGCGCGGTGAACTCCGGCAGCAGATGGTGAAACTGATAGACGAAGCCGATGGTGTCGCGGCGGATCGCGGTACGATCGGCGTCCGGCAATCCGCCGGCATCGCGGCCCTCGATCAGCACGGACCCGCCATCCGGACGGTCGAGCAACCCGGCGACATGCAGCAACGTCGATTTGCCCGCACCGGACGGGGCCACCAGCGCGACGATCTCCCCCGCCCGCAGCGTCAGGTCGGCGCCTTGCAGCACAACCAATTCGCCCGCATCGCCGCGATATACGCGGGTGACGTCGCGCAACACCAATGGTGCCAAGGCTGGGGAATCACTCATGCCGCAAGGCCTCCACCGGATCGGTGCGAGCGGCCCGCCAACTCGGATACAATGTCGCCAGCAGCGACAGGATCAAACCCAGCGCCACCACCCGAAAAACATCCCCCCAGGCGATCGTATTGGGCAGCTCGGTCAGCATGAACACCGAGGCATCGAACACCCGCCCTCCGGTCATCCGTTCCACGAAATGCTGCACGGCATGAATATTCCAACAGAACACGACCCCAAGGACCGTGCCGATTACGGTGCCGCTGACGCCGACGAAGGCGCCGCACATCAGGAAAATGCGCATCACCGCAAAACTGCTGGCACCGATGGTCCGCAAAACGGCGATGTCGGCGCGCTTGTCCTTCACCAGCATGATCAGCGACGACACCACGTTAAACGCCGCGACCAGGACGATCATGCCCAGCACGATAAACATGGTGTCTTTCTGGACCTGCAGCACGCCGATTATGGTGTCGTTGGCGCGGCGCCAGTCGCGGGCATAGATCGGGCGGCCTTTCAACAGGGGAACGAGGTCGCGTCCCACGGTGTTGACCTGATCGGGGTCGTGCAGGCGGATTTCTATGCCGGTGATCGCGTTTGGCTTCTGGAAGAACACCTGCGCCGCCGGCAGCGGCAGAAACACGACACTGCTGTTGTAGTCGTTCAGGCCGGCGTCGAAAATCGCCACCACCTTGTAGGCGCGCACCCGGGGGATGGTGCCGAAGGCGGTGGCGGCGCCGTCAGGGGATATCAAGGTCAACGGGTCGCCGATCGCCAGCCGGTAGGTGGTTGCCAGTCCAACCCCGACAACGATGCCGTCGTCGCCGGTGAAATCGCTCAGGCTGCCGGTGACGATATGATCGCTGATCGGATGCAGCGCCCGCAGGTCGTCCAAACCGATGCCGCGCACCAGACCGCCGCGCGCGCCGCCGCCTTCCTTACTCAGCAATGCCTGCCCATCCAGCACCGGGGTGGCGGACGCGACATCCGGCAGCGATCGAATTTTCGCCACCACCGGCGGGTAGTCATCCAGCTTCTGGCCAGCGTATGCCTCGACGGTAAT
>JAYUEJ010000596.1:0-4090 GCA_043739265.1 Rhodopila sp.
TGGCGCGATGGTCTGGCTTTTTTGTCAGGCGATCGGAACGGGGATGTTGGTGGTGGAGACGGTCGTAAGGATTCGGCGCGAGTATGCGTCGGGCAAGGCGCTCAAGGCGATTTCCCGGGACCTGAAGTTGTCGCGGAAGGTGGTTCGCAAGGCGGTGCGGGCGCCGGAGGGGGCGTTCAGTTATCGGCGTGGCATCCAGCCTCTGCCGAAGATTGGACCGTTCAAGGATCGGCTTGACGTCCTTCTGGCGGCCAACGAAGCGCTGTCGCGTCGTGACCGGCTACGCATGACGCGGATCCATGACCTGTTGGCGCGCGAGGGTTTCCAGGGGTCCTACGACGCGGTTCGCCGGTATGCCGCGCGGTGGCGTGACGCACGGCGCAAGGACCCTGGCGCGGGCGGAACGGCGTTCGTGCCGTTGGCGTTTCGTCCGGGCGAGGCCTTCCAGTTCGACTGGAGCCACGAGGACGTGGAGATCGCCGGCAAGCCGATGCGGGTGAAGGCCGCCCAGGTGCGGTTGTGCGCGTCGCGCGCGGTCTATACTCGGGTCTATCCGCGGGAGAGCCAGGAGATGGTTTTCGACGCCCATGCCCGGGCGTTCGTCTTCTTTGGCGGGGTTCCGACGCGGGGCATCTACGACAACATGAAGACGGCGGTGGACGCGGTGTTCACTGGCAAGACGCGGGTGTTCAACCGGCGCTTTCTGATCATGACCGATCACTACATGATCGAACCGACCGCCTGCAGCCCGGCGGCGGGTTGGGAGAAGGGCCAGGTCGAGCATCAGGTCCAGACGATCCGGGGGCGTTTCTTCCAACCCAGGCTGCGGTTTTCCAGCCTCGAAGAGTTGAACGGCTGGCTGGAAGCGGAATGTCGCCGATGGGCGGATCGGCGACCTCACCCGGAGCAGGGCGAGATGACCGTCGCCCAGGCCTGGGATGCGGAGCGACCGGCCCTGCAGCCGATGCTGGGTCCGTTCGACGGCTACCAAGAGAGCGAGCACGCGGTGAGCGGCACATGCCTGATCACCTTCGACCGCAACAAGTATTCGGTGAAGGCCCACGCGGCGCGGCGCACCGTGCGTCTTCGCGCTTATGCCGACAGGATCGTCGTGCGCCTGGGCGAGGAGATCGTGGCGGAACACGCCCGTGTCTTCGGGCGCGGTCGGACCCTTTACGATCCTTGGCACTATCTGCCGGTGCTGGCCCGTAAGCCCGGCGCCCTGCGCAACGGAGCGCCGTTCCAAGATTGGGTGCTACCGTCGGCGCTGACCCGTCTGCGCCGCAAGCTCGGCGCGGGCGACGAAGGCGACCGGCGCTTTGTCCGGGTTCTCGCCATGGTGCTGACCGACGGGCTCAACGCCGTCGAAGACGCCGCGCGCGAGGCCCTGGAGGATGGAGCCGCTGGCGACGACGTGATCCTCAATATCCTCTCCCGCCGTCGCGAGCCGCCGCCGCCCGACGCCCTCACCGTCTCCCAGGCCCTGGCCCTGACCTGCGCTCCGATCGCCGACTGCGCCCGTTACGACAATTTGAGAGCCTCCCATGCAGCGGCATGAGATGATCGCCGCCATGGGCGCACTGGGCCTCAAGGGCATGGCCGGAGCCTTCGACGAAGCCGTCACCACCGGCCTGCAACGGGGCCGCACGATCATGGAGATCGTCAGCGACCTGTTGCTTGCCGAACAGGCCCATCGGCACGCCGCCTCGGTCCGCTACCGCATGGCCGCCGCCAGGTTGCCGACCATCAAGGACCTCACCGCCTTCGTCTTCGAGGGAGCCGCCGTCAACGAGGGCCTGATCCGATCTCTCCACGACGGCGCCTTCCTGGAAGGACGCCGCAACATCGTCCTGGTCGGCGGAACCGGAACCGGCAAGACCCATCTTGCCATAGCCATCGCCGCCAACCTCGTGCGCGCCGGCGCCCGGGGCCGATACTTCAACACCCTCGATCTGGTGAACCGCCTCGAAGAAGAGACACGCATCGGTAAGGCTGGCGCCCTCGCCGCCCAACTGGCGCGCCTCGAACTGGTGGTCCTGGACGAACTCGGCTATCTGCCGTTCGCCCGCGCCGGCGGCCAGCTGCTCTTCCATCTCATCAGCAAACTGTACGAACAAACCTCGGTGATCATCACCACCAATCTCGCCTTCGGCGAATGGCCGTCCGTCTTCGGCGACCCCAAAATGACCACCGCCCTGCTCGACCGCCTCACCCACCACTGCGATATCGTCGAGACCGGCAACGACAGCTGGCGGCTCAAAAACCGTTCCTGATCCGCCCCCACGCCAACGCGCTGAATTTTTCTCAGGCTCGCGCCTCCGGTCGGGCTACGCCCTCCCTACGACCCCAGCCTAAGAAAAATCCCAACCAACCAGCGTCAACAGAGGGGTCCCTTTTGCACGCCGATAGGGGGTCCCGATTGAACGCCGTTTGACATTCTTGCCGCGAGCGAGCATCGTAATAAACCCCGTTTGAGTTTGTCAAAAATGAAGGTATCAGGTTAACTACCGATTAAGCACCGCTAAACTTGCTCCAATTAAGGACGACGCAAATGAACGTGCGTTATATGTCGCTAATTCGTTTCCCGCACCTGAGAACGACGTTTGCGCTGATATTTTCAGTCTCGTCCTTGTGTTTTTTCATGAATCTGAATTGCGCTATGGCAAATGTTCCGGCCGACTATCTGACGCAAGAAGTCTGTGACAATGGGGTGGGTGGGCACACCACTGCTGATCCGCTGAGCTGTCCCGCCGTGGCCCGAAAATTGCGGGTCAATGAAGCTTTGCCTTATCATAAGTGGGATGGATCAGCGCCGGGGACGGCAACCCAGATCAGCGACTCCTTTCCGATAGCCAACCTGGCGGGTTTGACCCGAGTGGTCCAAACCGAATATTTTGACTCACAAATAACCTTCCAGATCCCGGTTTTTGACGCTTCGAATCCTGCCACGGGCCGTAGCGGTTATGACTTGTTGATAGCCGACGGTACATACGTGGCTGCGGGCGGAACTTACGATCCGGGTCGGGGATGGCAACCAATCTGGAGAAACGGTAGTTGCTCGATCATCGATTCATGGATTTATTTTCCCAAAGGGGCAACCATTCCGTTTGGATATGGGAGTGCTGTCACGACGCTGAACAACGTCTCACCGCAATGTCCACCTAACAGCAGGTTCGGCCAATCCTACACTGGTTGGCAATACTTTCCAAATAACCCTTACGAAAGCGGAAAGATTCTAAACACTATTAAGACTTGGCATTTTAATGGTGGCACGATAAACGCGGGCGGTATAGAAGAATTTTACTTTACCAAAGAGTATGGCAAAACCCGTTGGGAGGCATGGACAGCAGCCGGTAGCGTAACTGGACCAAATGCCGCTGCCGTTGCGCGGTGTCCTACAGGTATCAACAAGGGTGTGGCCGTTTTTGGGTCTACTACGTACTATCTCGTGGATTGCCACGATTGGAGCAATGTCGTGGTTTCCGCGACAGGGGATTGGGATCCCGTGGCCAATTGGCACGTCGATCCGTTGTACAATAGCGTGAATCTGCTGCAAAACACACATATGCAATGTACGATGACCTCCGGCCAAGCGGCCGATTGTGGGGCCGGAGCAACTTGTCAGACGATTTCCCCCTGGAGCAGGATCGGCAACATAAATTGGGGGTATGACGCCAACCTGCAATCCCCAACCACAAGTGCAAATTGCGCTCTTCAGTTATCAATTCCGACTACATACAACGGTCAGTCGGTCTATCAGGATCTCGCCAATATCCCGTCAGGGTATACAAACTATACATTCGGGACCGCGCTCTGGATCCCGCCAGGACGGGGAACGACTGCACAGGCGACGGTAACCGTGTTTGAGTTGAATGGGTCGGGAAATATTCTTGCTCAACACAATGTTACTGCGTCGCTCTCTTCAGTCCCCAAATATTTCCAAGGAACTTTCACGAAACTGCCATCGACGGCGCGTTTTCGTTTTCAGATTTACACGGAGACTGGCAACGTGTTTTACGAGTTCACGGAGTCCTGGTTAGGGCCGCAACCTTGAAATTGGAGAATTAATATTTCAGTTGTCAGTAACGTT
>JAYUEJ010000597.1:0-4089 GCA_043739265.1 Rhodopila sp.
CAAGACGACCGGACGGTTTTTCCCCAAAGGTCCGAAGTCGCTCAAACAAGGGCCGACCCGGCATGCCCGAGCCCACACCTATCTGCGGGTCGGGCGGAACGCCGCCGCCGCGTTAGGCGTTGCGTTGGCCTGGACAGTGATCGATGTGCCGGACGTCGGCCATGACGGCCGGCGCATGTCGGATGCGGCGGCCCCGCTGATCGCCGAGGCATTGCGCCGGAGCGCCGCGGCGGCCTGACGTAAGTCCGCGGCCCCGGCTGGGATGCTCCGGAGCATTCGGATGCCATGTGTGCCACTGCGATCACGGAACCCCTGAACGTCGGCAAGAATCCACGCGGCGCCCTCGGATCGTTTACGAAAAATTAACCATTCCCTAATACAGTAACAGCAGTATCGTCTGTCGGGAGCTGTCATGCCGGGTCTGTTTTCCAGGGTTAACATCCAAACAAAGCTTATCGCCGGGATCGGACTGGTCGTCATGGCAACAGCTTCGCTCGGTTTTTTTACGATGCACCGTATGGCAGCCATACATGCGGCTTCCGAACTCGTCATGGAAAATTACTTCCCGGGGGTTGTCTCGGTTACCCAAATGAGAAGCCTGGTTCTGAGGTTTCGCATCAAGGAAGATCACTATCTTCTGGCAAATGATCCGGCGGACATGCGGGCCTCGGAGCGGGAGATGACGGCAATCTCAGATGTATTTTCGCGGGAACGAAAGCACTATGAACAAATGTTAGTCCCTGGTGAGGAGACCGATCTCTTCAAGAAAATAGACAATGCCTGGACTAACTATATAAAAATGCACGATGAGGTCGTCACTGCGTTTTCAAAAAATGACAAGAATAAAGCCGAAAGCCTTTTTACATCGGAGATGGTTCCCGCGTTCAACGACCTTGTGGACCTTCTTAACAAGGACGTCGCCTATAACAGTTCGCATTGGTCAAAGGCGTCCCATGACGTGGGTGAACTTTATCAGGACACGAAAATCACCACCGAGGTGGCCATCGGCCTGACCGCGCTGGCTGCACTCCTGGTCGGCGTCGGACTGATTCGCGAGATTTCAACGCCGCTTACCAGCATGACGACCGCAATGCGGCGCCTGGCAGACCGGGATATGTCGATTGAAATTCCAGGTGTCGGCCGCGGCGACGAAATTGGCGAGATGGCCGCGGCCGTGCAGGTGTTCAAGGATAACATGATCCGCGCCGATCAACAGACGGCCGAACAGGAAACGGTGAAAGCAGCAGCGGCGAAAGCCCAGAAGGCCACGCTGAACAAAACGGCGGACGCATTCGAAGCCAAAATCGGAACGCTGGTCTCGGTGCTGTCATCCGGCGCGATGGAGCTTCAGGCCACGGCACAAACGATGTCCTCCACCGCGATGCAAACAAACCAGCAGGCGTCCGCGGTCGCAGCGGCCGCGGAACAAGCGAGTGCCGGCGTCCAGACGGTCGCCGCCGCGGCCGAGGAGCTGACGTCATCGATCCGCGAGATCAGCCGGCAGGTTGCCCAGTCGGCGAAAATCACTGAAAGAGCGGTCGCCGATGCGCGCCTTACCGACACCATCGTCCGGGCGTTGGCGGACGGAGCGCAGAAGATCGGCGATGTGGTCCAATTGATCACCGGCATCGCCGCGCAAACCAACCTGCTGGCACTGAATGCAACCATTGAAGCGGCCCGCGCCGGTGACGCCGGCAAGGGTTTTGCCGTGGTGGCAAGCGAAGTCAAAAGCCTGGCAAACCAGACATCGAGAGCAACCGAGGAAATCAGTGCACAAATCGCTCAGATCCAAAGTGCGACAGGGGAAGCCGTGCAGGCCATCATGGCGATCAGTGCCACGATCAGCGAAGTAAGCCTGATCGCCTCAGCCATTGCCACGGCGGTCGAGGAGCAAGGGTCGGCAACCGCCGAGATCGCTCGCAATGTGCAGCAAACAGCCGCAAGCACCCGGGAAGTAACCGCCACCATCGGCGGCGTGAGCCAGGCAGCCAACGGCACGGGTGCCGCCGCATTGCTGGTACTGGGCGCCGCCAACACCGTTTCTCGGCAGGCAGAACAGTTCACCATTGAGGTCAACAGCTTCGTCTCCGGCGTCCGCGCTGCCTGAACGGCCGGCGAAATTGGTTTACGGCCTGTAACCGTTGGCTTGCACCAATGGTAAAAAGCTGCGCCTTATCGTCAGTCATAAACAAAACGTATGGGGAGGCGGGTCTGGCTGGCATCAGGCACAGAGGGGCGATCATGCGTTTTTCACGAGTTTTACTGGCTTTAGGGACGATGGCGGCAGCAACGATGGCGGCGCCGGGGGATGGCGGCTCCGCCTCCGCGGCGAACCGAAAGCTGCCGGCCCTGGGCGCCGACCTCGCCAGGACCTCGGTGTCCGGCCTGTCGTCCGGCGCCTTCATGACAATCCAGTATGGAGTTGCTTTCTCTGACAGTACGATCGGCATGGGTGTCGTGGCGGGCGGTCCCTACAACTGCGCTTACGTCAACGTCGGCGGCATCGTTACCTGCATGTCGGGCAATCCGGCTGGCGCTGTCTCCTACGCCGCCGCACAAGGGTTCGCGGCGCTCGGGCAGATCGACCCTGTCAGCAATCTGGCAAACCAAAAAATCTATATGTTCAGCGGCACCAATGATTCGATCGTCAAACAGACGGTGATGAACGCGGTGTTCGATTTCTATCAGGCGGCACAGGTGCCTGCCGCGAACATTCAGTATGTCAAACAATACCCGGCCGGCCATGCATTCATCTCCCCCTCCTCCGGTCACGACTGCGCGGCGACCGCGACGCCTTATATCGACGCGTGCGCGGTGATCGACGGCGCTCCGTCCAGCGTCAACTACGATCAGCCGGCCGCCATCCTGACCCAGATCTACGGGCAGTTGAACCCGAAAGCGACCACGCCGTCATCCAAACCGATCGCCTTCGACCAGACGGAATTTATCTCGCCGGTGATGTCGATGATGAGCAGCATGGCCGATACCGGCTATGTGTACATACCGGCCACCTGCGCGAAGGCCGGTTCGGCGCGTTGCGCCGTGCATGTGGTGTTTCATGGTTGCGAGCAAGGCGCGCAGACCGTGCATGACGCGGTCTATGGCAAGCTTGGTTACAACAACTGGGCGGATAGCAACGGCATCATCGTTCTGTATCCCCAGGCAGTCGTCAGCAGCTTCATTCCCACCAATCCAAAGGGGTGCTGGGATTGGTGGGGCTACAGCGGTCTGGATTTTCAGGTCCAGAGCGGCGTGCAGCTCGCAGCCGTGCGGGCCATGGTTGCCCGTCTGACCACGCCACGGAAATGACCGGGTGAGGCTGCGTCCCGGGGCAGCCTCGCACGGACCTCAACGGCGCTGAAGGCTGAACGTCGCAGGGGGGGTGTCCCGTTCAGGCGCTGCCATACGGCCCCCCCCCTGGATTGTTACCGAGTTGCGGCATACAATTTCAGGTCACTGATACCGCAGGGGGACAACCGGTATGAAGCGACGCGCAATACTCAGGTCAGCGGCGGCGATATCGGCAACCCTGGCCACACCGCGGATCAGCCGGGCAGACGGCCCGAAAACGGTTAATTTCGCCCCACAGGCAGATTTGGCGTCGCTCGACCCGGTCTGGACGACGGCGGATGTCACGCGAAACTACTCCCTGGCGGTGTTCGATACCCTGTATGGCTACGACGCCGCGTTCCAGGTGCAGCCGCAAATGGTCGATGGCCATCGGATCGAGGACGACGGCAAGACCTGGGAACTGACTTTAAGAGACGGTCTGGCGTTCCATGACGGACAGAAGGTGCTGGCGCGCGACTGCGTGGCCAGCATTCAACGGTTCGCCAGGCGCAATCCATTCGGTCAGGCGCTGATGACACGGGTGCAGGACATCACGGCGCCGTCGGACACCACGATCCGCTTCCGCCTCAAAAAGCCCTTCCCGCTGCTGCGGTCTGCTCTGGCGGAGGTCTATTGCGCCATCATGCCGACCCGGCTGGCTGAGACCGATGCCTTCAAGCAAATCCCCGAGGCGATCGGCAGCGGTCCGTTCAAATTCCTGGCAGACGAGCGCATTCCCGGCTCCCGCACCGTGTTCGC
>JAYUEJ010000598.1:0-4089 GCA_043739265.1 Rhodopila sp.
GGTAATCCAACGGTTCGGCCGGGAATTCCGGATCGTAGCCGACATCCGCCTGATCGTACTGGTAATAGAATTCAAAATAGCCAAGCATCGGCGTGTCGGGCCAGAGATCGCGCAGATTGAGCATCTCGCCCCAGCCGTGATGGCCGATAATGATATCGGGTTTGTAGCCTAAATGGCGCAGGCCGTAGCCGGTCGTGAACACGGCTTCGGCCCGTTTGACACCGTTATCGAGTTCGCGCGCCGCGATATGGGTGTCCTCGTGATCCAGTTTGGGGCGGGCGTAAGGCACCTTGCGGACGCCGGGGATCTCGTTGGGGTTCGGTTCGGTGATGAACATCACATCGTGCCGCCCTGTGGCGACAAGATGGCGGACGATGTGCAGAAACTGTCCAGGGTAGTTCTGGTGGACGAACAGGAACTTCAATCTCGTTACCTTGTCTGATCGGGCGGCCGCCCGAGCCGGAACCTGCCGCCAGCCAGCGCGAGTGCTGGCCGGCTTTGCGCTACAGGACGCGCCGAAATACTACGCTTTTGCGCGTGGCTTGGCCGCTGTCCTGGGGGGCGATGGTGCTTTGCCGGCCGCACCCTTCGCGACAACGATCTTCGCAGGTTGCGTCTTCGCGGGGGATGCATTCGCCGAGGCGGTCTTGGCGCCGCGTGGCTTGATGATGATTTGGAACGACTCCAGCGCGGCCAGGCTTTCAGCTTCGCAGGCTTCGCCGGCATTGACCGGCCCGACCGCGCTGCCATCGACGAAGGTCGCGGCGTAGCTGCATTCGAACGCCTTCGCGGCGGCGCCCTTCAGGCGGACCTTCAGGCCGAGCAAGGGCAGCGCCATGCCGCGGCTGCCGCAGAACTTACCGCCTTCGACCCAGGGCGACAGCCAGTTGCGGCCGAGCACCGCCTGATACTCGATGTCTTGCGGGGCAACATCTTTGGCGGGCGCCAGTCCGAAGCCTTCCATCCATGCACGGCTGCCCTTGACGCCGATCCAGTCGCCCAGCATGCAGGTTATATCGCCGGCGCGTTGAACGTGGGCCATGACTTCCGGGTTGGGTGTCGGTGTCGCGGTTGCCGCCGCGTCGATCTGGTCGGGGATTGCCGAGCTGGTGGGGAGTGCGGGGGTTTGCGCCGCGTTCGGCTCCGCGCTCAGACGCAGCACCTGGAGACGCGGTGCGGCGTCCATGCCCTTGTGCTGATAAATCGTGACCAGGATTTGCGCCGAACCGTCGGTGACGCGAACCAGCGCGGCGGTGCCGTTCAGCCAGCCGTCCTCGCGGAATGTGCTGACGCTAAGGGCTTCCGGCCGCCCGGCGAGGCCAGGCGCCGGGGTGATTCGCACGCCGGGCAGGCCGGTGGCCTGATCGGGTGATGGGCTGCCGGGGGATTGAAAAACGCAGAACAAGCCGGTCTCCAGCGTCATCAGATGAGCGGTGACCTGTAGTTCCGCGACCCTGTTGGATGCGTCGGGCGGCAGATTGCCCGTTTGGCCATCAGCCGGCGGTTTAGCTGGTGCGGCGACGGGCTTCGCCTTGTCGCGGGTGCGTTGCGCGGTCAGGGCTTCAGACATACGGCTATCTCGCTCTTTTGGTTTTTGGCCATGTTTCGACTTATATGACGGGTCAGAAGGATCGGCGAAGCGATTCAGGTAGCCGTTTCGGGCCAAAATAATGTCTGGTTTCGCCGAGGACAGAACCGCCCGGGTCGGCCATCAATGCCCGGTCGTGCGCATGGCTGCAACAAGAACGTTGTTAATAGCACTGGCGGGCAGCGACAATGGAAGCAAAAAACCACGCCCGGTCTGCCGAATTCGCTCCGCCGGGGCGCCGATATCGAACGCGGCGGCGGTCAGGCCGGCGCGCCAAATGTCACCCAGACTAAGGCACCATGTTTCCGGGCAGATCGATGCGACGAAGCCGATGCGGGCGTTCTGTGCGGCGATCAGGCCGACCGCTTCATCCGGTTCGAACCGTCCCGTCACGAACACGCGGCCGGTTTGCATCAGGCGGGCGTCGTCGATGGTGTGACCGACGACGATGAATTCGATGTCGAGATCGCGGCGAGCCGCGTCGCGGGCGCAGGCGAGCAGGATGTCGTAGCCTTTATGCACACCGATCGAGCCAACCACGCAAACGGCTGGTCGGCCGCGTTGGCCCGTGCGGGCAACGGACGCCGGCGCAATCGCGGCATCGTCCTCATGCGGAACAGTGATCGTGGTCAGCCCGTCGAAATGCCGCCGCATCCGCCGGGCGGTATCGTCGGACGGTGTAACGACTTGCCGCGCGGCTGACAGAAACGCGGCCGAGCGGTTCCGCAGCGCGGCGACCGGGATATCCTCTTTCAGGAAACCGCCGTTACCGGCGATGCAGGCTTCGCAGCCGTGCAAATCGGGTTCTCCGCAGTAGCGATCGTGTGCATTGACCAGCGATATGCGCGGGCAGAACCAGGCGTAGTCGTGGACGTACACGTCGTATGGAATACCGAGTTTCGTTATTATATCGTAAATAACTCGCGGATAATCGGCTAAATGATGCGCTTCCACGAGATCCGGTTTGGCCGCGCGCAGCAGGCGGAGCAGGGCCGGAAGTTCCCGCGGGACAGCGAAGACCAGGTTGTGAAGGTCGTCCGTCAGCCCGTCCCGGATCGCAATCGCGGGCTCGCCGTCCGCCATCTCAGCCGGCCGGAGCACGATGGGCCGATGCCCGGAGCGGGCGTGCGCCGCGATGGCGAGGCGCAGTCGCTGTTCGACCCCGCCGCCTGCCGCGTGGGTAATCAGGATCACCGCCTGCCGCCATGCGCCGGCGCGTTCCCGCCAATCCCGCAGGTCGATCCGCCGCCGGGCGTCCGCCAGTCCGTCATCCGCGACAAAGCGGGCGATCAGCGCATCATGACCGGGGTGCAGTTGTTCGACGATGCGGCCGTTGCGGGCCCGCAGATGGTTGGCGGTGTTGCCGAAGGAGGTGCCGCCGTGGTGGGCGACGAACAATCCGGTCAACGCGACGTTGCGCCAGCCCAACCGGCGGGCGCGCAGGCAGAAATCGTTCTCCTCGCCATACCCCTGGGCGAACACGTCGGAACGGAACGGCCCGGTCGCGTTGAGGCAGTCTCGGCGGAGGTAAAGGCAGAAGCCGACACCGACGGGAATATCCACCAGGGACGCGCCGTTCGCACGCCGGGTCAGCCGATCCAGCCGATTTGTGGTTGCCTGGTCCGGCCCCGAGGTCCGTTGCGGGTTGGTCGCGGACGCGCCTGGGTAGCTCAGGATACTGGCGTCGTTCGATAACGGGGTGACGGTGCCGATGTCGCGGGCGGCGTAGGCGGCGGCGCGCAGACGTTCGAGCCAACCCGGCGGCACCAGCGTGTCGCTGTTCAGCAGCACCACATCGCGTCCGATGGCGGCCAGGATTCCGGCATTGGCGCTGGCGGGAAAGCCCAATGGCCCTGGATGGCGGATCAGGCGGATAGCGCGCCGCCGCGCCAGATCGTCCAGCGCCGCGATGATGGCGGGGTCGGACGAACCGTCGTCCACGACCAGGATTCGCGTCCCGTCCGGCACTGCCGCCAATACGCTGGTGAGGCAGGCCAGGACGATGCCGCCGCCGTCATGCACGGGAATGACGATGGTCGTGGATCGGTTGCGGCCATCGGCGCCCACGGGTCGGGCGGTCGCCGATGCTATTCGCTCGGTGTCGCACGTCCCGGGTGCCCTGGCCACGCAGTCAGCGGGATCCGTTTGCGGATCGAGCGGACTGCCGGGTAAATCCTTGCCGTCGGGGCCGCGAACGTGGATCGGCCCCGGCCACCCCGGCAACGCGTCCCGGGTCAGGTGGAACGAACGCGGGACAGCGAGCGGGCCGGTGTCGGGCACGGAGACCGATGCATCGGTGGCGATGACGGTTTGGCTCGGGCCTCCGGACGCGCTTGTCAGGGTGAGTGTCGGATCGGTGTCGGGATCGTTGGGATGCCAGGCCCAGCCGCGAATGCCGCCCTCCCAGACCTCCACGCATCCGGCCAGGCGGCGGATCGCCCCGATCTGAATCGGGCTGCCGAACAGCGAGTCGCCGCCACTTCGCACTTCGATCGTTCGGG
>JAYUEJ010000599.1:0-4084 GCA_043739265.1 Rhodopila sp.
CCGACCGGATCGACGATGGCGCGCACGGTATGGCCTCGCGATACGAAACGACCGTCCGCGTCGGGATGGATGCCCATATTTTCGGCGACACAGTCAAGAAAGGCGGCGAGATAGGATCGGGTGTGGAATCCGACGATGTCATACGCGCAGAGGTTGGACAGCAGTTCGGCCGATCGCGGCAGGGCGTTGAAAATCGACGGCGGCACGAACGGTGTATGCAGGAAGAAACCGATCCGATTGGTTACGCCCAACGCCCGCAGTTCGGTTGCCATCGGAATAAGGTGATAGTCATGCACCCAGATAAGGTCGTCCGGCCGCAGCAGCGGCAGCAGCGCGGCGGCGAACTGGCGGTTGACGGATCGATAGCCGTCATAATCGTCCGATTTGAAATCGAGCAGGCCGAGCCGGAAATGCAGCAGCGGCCACAACGCCCCATTGGCGAAATTCACGTAGAACGACTGGTAATCGCTCTCGGTCAGATCGATCGTTGCGTAGGTGATGCCATCCGATCGCTGCATATGGGTCGTGCCGGACCCGCGCGCGGATCGTCGCCCGCTCCAGCCGAACCACAAAGAGCCGGGCTGCAGCGCATCGGTCAGCGCGACCGCCAGGCCGCCTGCCTTGGCGCCGCGTTCCGATGGAAGGGGTACACGATTCGAAACGACGACCAGTCGCGGCATGGTCAGCACCTCCCGGTGGATTGGGTTCACGAAAAGCCAAACCGTTCGTGATCTCCTAAACGCAAACAGGATGGCAAAGTCGCAACAGGTTGGTCACATGGCTGTGAGACGGCGGTATTGCCTCGGAATAGGCCCGCGCCTGCCCCAAAAAAAACTCGATCGGGCCTGAACCTATGAAACTGAAGAAACCCGCCCGGAGTTATTGAACATGCGTATAGCCCAAATCGCGCCGCTGACTGAATCCGTTCCGCCGCGCACCTATGGCGGGACTGAACGGGTGGTGTCGTACCTGACCGAAGAACTCATGGCGATGGGGCACGATGTCACCCTGTTCGCGAGTGGCGATTCCGTAACCTCTGCGAAACTTGAGGCCGGGTGGCCGCATGCGCTGCGGTTGGATACCACGTTGCGCGATGCGATGGCGCCGACCATGCTGATGATGGAAAAAGTCTGCCAGCAGGCGCACCAGTTCGATGTGCTGCATGGTCACCTGGATTACTGGCCGTTCTCCCTTCTCAGCCGCCAGCCGACGCCATTGTTGACGACGCTGCATGGCCGGCTGGACCTGCCGGAACTGGCGCAGGTGTATGATTGTTTTGAGGACATGCCGCTGGTGTCGATCTCCGACGCGCAGCGCCGGCCGGTGCCGCGGGGAAATTTCATCGCCACGGTGCATCATGGCCTGCCGCCGAACCTGCTGACGCCGCGCAGCCTGCCGCGCGATTATCTTGCCTTCCTGGGTCGCATCTGCCCGGAGAAATCGCCGGATCGGGCGATCCGCATCGCGCGTGCCGCCGGCATCAAGCTGAAGATCGCCGCCAAGATCGACCGGGTGGACCGTGAGTATTTCGAAACAGAAATCCGGCCGCTGATCGATGGTGATCAAGTCGAGATGATCGGCGAGATCGGCGACGCCGAAAAGCCCGCGTTTCTGGGCGGCGCCATCGCCATGCTGCTGCCGATCGATTGGCCCGAACCGTTCGGCCTGGTGATGATCGAGGCGATGGCCTGCGGCACGCCGACCATCGCTTTCCCGGCCGGTTCGGTGCCGGAGGTGATCGATGATGGGGTGACAGGCTACATCGTGGCGAATGAGGCCGCCGCCGTCGCCGCCGTATCGCGGCTCGATCGCCTGTCCCCGACCGCCATCCGCGCTCGCTTCGAGGAACGCTTCACCGCCCGGCGCATGGCGGAGGATTACCTGGAACTGTATCGCCGCATGGCGGTGAAGTCCCGCCCGGCGCTGCGTATGGTGACCTGACCGGGGCCTGAACGGGCCACCCTGTTCAAGCAGGCGCGGTTCCGCTTCACTGACCGTTATAAAAACGTGCAATGAGGGGGAACCGCGCCATGGCTTCGGGGCAGGAGTACGATTTCATCATCGTCGGGGCCGGATCGGCCGGCTGCGTGCTGGCCAACCGGCTGAGCGCCGATCCGAACAACCGGGTGTTGCTGCTGGAGGCCGGTGGCAAGGACTGGGACCCCTGGATCCACATTCCGGCGGGTTTCTACCGCAATATCTACAATCCCAAGGTCGCCTGGCAGTTTGAAACCGAACCGGTGCCGGAAATGCAAAACCGGCGCATTTCCTGGCCGCGCGGCAAGGTGCTCGGCGGGTCGTCGTCGATCAACGGTCTGATCTACATCCGCGGGCAGAGCCAGGATTTCGATTTGTGGCGCCAGCTTGGCAATGCCGGCTGGTCGTACGACGATGTGCTGCCGTATTTTCGCAAAGCCGAGGACCAGGAACGCGGCGCCGATGCATTCCATGGCTCCGGCGGCCCGCTGGGCGTGTCCGATCTGAAAACCGATCATCCGTTGCATGACGCATTCATCGCCGGCGCGCAGCAGGCGGGGTATCCATACAACCCGGACTTCAATGGCGCGGTGCAGGAAGGTGTCGGGCCGCTACAGTTGACGGTGAAAGGGCGGCGGCGGTCCTCGGCGGCCGTTGGCTATCTGAATCCGGTGAAGTCTCGCCCCAACCTGCGGATCGAGGTGCGCGCGCTGACGCATCGGGTGCTGTTGGAGGGCAAGCGGGCGGTCGGGATTGAATACAGCCAGAACGGTTCGCTGCATCAGGCGAAAGCGGCGAAAGAGGTGCTGCTGTGCGGCGGGGCGATCAATTCGCCGCAGATTTTGCAGCTCTCGGGCATAGGGCCGGGGGCGCTGCTGCAATCCTTGGGGATCGATATAAGGCACGATCTGCCGGGCGTGGGGGAGAATCTGCAGGACCATATCGGCGGCCGCATCATTCACCGCTGCGTCGATGGCACGGTCACGATGAACGAGATCTACCATAACTGGCTGCGCCGGCTTTACGCGGGTGCCGAGTGGATCTTTGCCCAGAAGGGTCCGCTGATGACCGGTGCGGGGCCGATCGGGCTGTTCGTGAAGACTCGGCCGGAGTTGGACAGTCCCGACGTGCAATACCAGTTCCTCGCCGGAAGTGCCGAGAAGACCGGCGAGCCGATGCACAGATTTCCGGGTTGCACGCTGATCGCCATCCCGTGCCGGCCGGAAAGCCGCGGGTGGCTGCGGATTCAGTCGGCCGACCCGGTCAAAGCGCCCGCGATGCAGCCGAATTATCTGTCAACGCAGGCGGATCGCGACACCATCGTCGCGGCGCTGCGGGTGACGCGGAGCATTTTCGCGACCGCCAGCATGCAGCGGTATTGCCAGGAGGAGATTTATCCCGGGCCGAAGGCACAGACCGACGAAGACCTGCTTAACCATGTCCGCGCCACCGCCGGCACGACGTTCCACCAGACCAGCACCTGCATGATGGGGCCGGGTCCGAAGGCGGTGGTCGATATCGATTTGAAGGTGAAGGGGATGCAGGGGTTGCGGGTGATCGATGCCTCGATCATGCCGACGGTGGTGTCGGGCAACACCAACGCCACGGTCATCATGATCGCGGAGAAGGGGGCGGATATGATCCTGAGGGCGGCGTAAGATGGAACAGATCTTTTCCGGCAAGGTCGCCCTGGTTACCGGGGCGGGCAAGAATATTGGACGCACGATCGCTTTGGACCTCGCCGCGCGCGGGGCGTCGCTGGTGATCAACGGCCGCGGCGACCGGGCGGCGGTGGATGCGGTGGTGGCGGAGATCAACGCGGCCGGCGGCCAGGCGATCGGCTGTCTGGCGGATGTGTCTGATCCGGTGGCGGTTGGGCGCATGATCGCCGATGCCGTGGCGGCGTTTGGCGGATTGGACATCGTGGTCAGCAATGCCGGGCTGCGACGGCAGACTCCGTTTCTGGAGATGTCGCTGGCGGAATGGCGGGAAATCCTGTCGGTCGCGCTGGATGGGGCGTTCATCCTGGCGCGCGCGGCGGTGCCGCATATGTTGGGACGCGGCGGTGGGGCGATTGTGGCGTTGTCGGGGATTTCTACCCATGTCG
>JAYUEJ010000600.1:0-4076 GCA_043739265.1 Rhodopila sp.
ACCTCCCGCGTCCATATCAGGGCGCATCGCACCGTCCGGCCGGGAAAAATGGCGCGCAGCACGGCGCGATACGACGCCATCTGGCGAAGATACAGCACCGGCGTGTCCTCGACCCGCGACGGCGCGCGCCGGTTGGTCTTGAAATCCGCCACCAGCACCTGGTCCGGCAGCACGATCAGCCGATCGATCAGACCGCCCACCACCTGCGCCCCCACCACCCCCGTCAGCGGCACTTCCGCTCGGCTGTCCGGCCCGAACAACGGCGCCAGATCGGGATGCGCCATGACCGCCAGCACCTCGTCGGCGATCCGTTCGGCCTCACCCGCCGGCAGGCCGTGACCGGGCTTGTCGAGATATCGCACCGCCGCCTGCCGTCTTGCCGCGGCGGGAACGACAGGCAGATGTTGCAGCAACGCATGGATCAACTGACCGCGCCGGAAACGGTTGCCGCCGGCATCCCGCTCCGCGAACGGCGACTCCGCCGCCGGCACGCTCCCCAATTCGATACCGTCCGGCCGGCTTGGCGCCAACGCCACCGGCCGCGGCGGTTCGGGCGGCACGGCAGCCGGGGTCCACGACGGCGCCGCCCCGATCCACACGGGCAAATCCCCCGCCTGATCCGCCTGCGCCGCGCCCGCCGCGATCTCGGCTGGCACTATCTGAGGCGCGCGCAACCGCAGAACCTCGCCGCCCCAAGGCAAAAAGGCCGCCCGTTCGGCACCCACCGCCTCGAACCCGCGCCACACGAGGCTGTGCCAACATTCGTCCTTCACCGATCGAGCCTGCCACCCACACACCAACAGCCGGTCCTCGGCGCGGGTCAGGGCGACGTAGAGCAGCCGGTTATGCTCCTCCATCTGCCGCTGCCGGCCGGCTTCGCGCAGTTGGTCCAACGCGTTGCAGCGGAACTCTTTTCTCGGCGCCCAAAGCGGCACGGCTCGGCCAGTCACCGTGTCGTCCGCCCAGACGATCGCCCCGTCATCCTTGGGCAGCGCCGAGGTATCCGGCACGATCACCAGCGGCGCCTGCAACCCCTTGGCGCCATGCACCGTCATGATCCGCACCAGGTTGCCGGCCGCCTCGGGTTCCCGCTTCACCTCCGCCCCGGAGCGGCGCAGCCAGTGCAGGAAACCTTGCAGCGACGGCGGATGCCGTTCGGCGTAGGTCAGCGCCGCATTCAGCAGTTCATCGACCGGCTCCGCCGCTTCAGGCCCCAGCCGCCCGAACAATCGCGCGCGGCCACCCAGCGGGCCGAGGGCTTCGGCGAACAGGGCGTAAGGGGAGACATAATCGACCCGCCCCAGAAGCTGAGCGAAGAAGTCGGCGGCGCGGCGCCAGGAGGGATGCTCGTCTGCCCGATCGCGCAGCGCGTCCCACAGCGAACCGGGCCGGTCGATCGCAATTTCAGACAATGCGTCGTCGGTCAGGCCGCCCAGGGGACTGGTCAGAAGGCAGCCGAAGGTCAGGTCGTCGGACGGCAGCAGCAGCGCGTCCGCCAGCGCCATCAGGTCCTGCACCGCCGGCTGATCGGTGAGAACCAGCCGGTCCAGCCCGGCCACCGGGACGCCCCTGGTCTTCAGGGCACGCACCAGCGCGCGCGCGAATTCGTCTCGCCGGCGCACCAGGATCAGCACGTCGCCGGCGTTCAAGGGCCGCCCCTTGCTCTCCAGCTGCACTAACCCATTGGTCTGGTCCCGAATCCAGTCGGCCAGCGTGTCGGCCAGCAACTGCCGGGCGGAGGTCTGCGACTGGTTATGCTCCGGCACCGTCCACGGCTGGTGCGGCGGCGGATCGGGCAATGGGGCGAGCGGCCAGATTTCGACGACGCCGCCATGACCGGCGCGGTCGGCGTAGTGGGTCAGGGTTTCACCCGGCCCGACGACGCCCGGACCCGCCATCGGGTCGGCGAACACCGCATCCACCAACGCCAGCACCGGCGCGGTGGAGCGGAACGACACGTCCAACCCGACGTCCTCGAAAACCTGGCCCGATGTCCGTACGCGCCGCTGGAGTTCGTCGTGGGAACGGTCGAACTCCGCTGTGTCCGCGCCCTGGAACGAGTAGATCGACTGTTTGCGGTCACCCACGGCAAACACCGTGCGGGTGCGGTCGCGGGCGCCCTGGCCGGCGAAAAATTCCTCGGTCAGGGCGTGCGCGATGCGCCATTGCTGCGGCGCGGTGTCCTGCACCTCATCCAGCAACAGGTGATCCAGGCCGCCATCCAATTTGTACAGCACCCAGGCGGCGCCGGGATCGACCAGCAGCGTGCGGGTACGGTCGATCAGGTCGTCATAGTCGAGCAGGCCGGACTCGTCCTTGCGCTGCGCATAACCGCGCGCGACCGGGCCGGCGAGTAACAGCAGCGCGGCCGATACCGCAGCCAGTTTGATGGCGCGCCGGCCATCCTCGACGCCGACGATCCTGGCGGCTTCTTCCAGGTAGCGGTCCAACAGGTCGGGCCGCTTCGCCAGCAACGCCTTGTTGACCAACGCTGTGTCGCCGCGCGGGTCACCATCGGCTTTCAGGAAAATGCCGCACCAGTCGGTCCAGTTCTCGGCCCGCAAATCGACCGGCAGACCAAGCCAATCCAGGATCGCCCCCGCCTTGGTCGAGACGGCCGGGGAGCCGCTGCCCTGGACGATCCTGGCGGCATCACGCAACGCGGATTCGCCCAGCCAGGTGGCCGCCCGGGTTATCATTGTGTCCTCGTCCGGCGCCGTGACCCCGAGTACCCGGCGCTGCGCCCGTTCCAGTTCATCGCCGAGCGCCAGCGCATCCGCCAATTTGCGGCGGTCGTTCTGCAGGGTCTTGACGTGCCCGCCAAACGCCTCGGCCGAGGTCAGGCCAGCCAACGTCCGCAACGCATCTTGCATCGCCGGGGTGCCGGCATCGGACAGCATCGCTTCCCGCGCCTCGGTCAGCGTGTCGGCGGCGTCACGGTCATCCACCAACTGAAAATGCGGGGAGATCGCGGCCTCCAGCGGGAAGCGGCGCAACAGCGACTGGCTGAAGGCGTGGATCGTGCCGATGCGCATGCCGCCGGGCAGGTCGAGGACTTTGGCGAACAACGCCCGCGCTGCCTGGCAGGCGGGGCCGGTTGGTTCGACGCGCAGGCGGGTCAGTTCCCCGCCGAGTTTGTCGGCCGGCATCGTGACCCAGCGACCGAGCGTGCGTTGCAGCCTCAGCGACATCTCGGCAGCGGCGGCTTTGGTGAAGGTCAGGCACTGGATGCGTTCTGGGGCCGCGCCGGTCAGCATCAGCCGCAGCAGCCGGTCGGTCAGCAGCTTGGTCTTCCCCGATCCGGCCGAGGCGGCGACGAACGCGGACACCACCGGGTTGGAGGCGGTGAGTTGTTCTCGGTTGGCGCGTTCGCGGGCGGTTTCGGGGAGGTTGGTGACGGTCATGCGGTGGCCTTGGCGTATTCCGTGTGGTTGCACGGTTCCAGTTCAGCGCCAAGACGCCAAGACGCCAAGGCGATGATCGTTCGGCATGCCGGTGATACGGCCGATGGAGGAGCTTTCAACGTGTTGGCCATCGGTGCGTCTCCTTTGCTGCGCCCCACTTGCCGGGTGCGCGGCGAAGGCACCTATTTTCAATACGGTCACCACCACGAAAATAAACACAGGGAGTCACTCCGAAGTCTGCGCCACCTGCTGCTGTCACTCCGCTGATTGCCACCGGGAATTATCTCACGCAGCTTAATCTCATTTCGTAACACCATCCAACACTTTGTCGGGGGAATCTTCAAAAAACTGATACGCTCGATCAGGACCACCCCCAAAAGCCATTTGTGAATATATCTTCATCCTAAGCGTAAAAGCGTGGTCTGTCACGTATGTATTCCCATGGTTTGGATTTTGCAGCCCTCTCGCCTCCCATATTTTTCCCGTAACAGTAGCAAGTTTATAGGACGCTATATCGTAAAGCATACATTTTCTAATCGAGTTAATATCCCCTGCGTCAGAAGTATCATAGCACATTTGCACGTCTTTATTTACACCACGCATTCCAGATTCATTTATTTTGTTCTTAAATCTTTTAGAAATATCATTCATTACGCTAGAGGAAACTCTCTC
>JAYUEJ010000601.1:0-4068 GCA_043739265.1 Rhodopila sp.
GAGACCGATGCCTTCAAGCAAATCCCCGAGGCGATCGGCAGCGGTCCGTTCAAATTCCTGGCAGACGAGCGCATTCCCGGCTCCCGCACCGTGTTCGCCAGGAATACCGCCTATGTGCCGCGCCAGGACGGCACGCCCAGCTTCAATGCCGGCCCGAAGATCGTCAGCGTCGATCGGGTGATATGGAATTTCATTCCCGACCCCGCCACCGCCTCGGCCGCACTCCAGCGCGGTGAGATCGACTGGTGGGAAAACCCGACGCTTGATCTGCTGCCGCAAATAAAGTCCTACAAGGACGTCACCGTTACCGTAAAAGACCGTACCGGCGAGATTGGCTGTCTGCGGTTCAACCACTTGAACCCGCCGTTCGACAACGCCGCGATCCGCCGCGTGGTGGTCGCCGCGATCGACCAGAAAGAGGTCATGGAGGGCGTCGCCGGATCGGCACCCTCGCTCTATAAGACCGACGTCGGGTTGTTCGTGCCTGGAACCCCAATGGCGAGCACCGCCGGAGTCGAGATCACCCGCGGCCCCAAGGATTACGCCAAACTGAAAAAGGATCTGGCGGCAGCCGGCTACAACGGCGAAAAAATCGTCATCCTCGCGGGTGCCAATTATCCGACGATCTGGGCCGAGGCGCAGGTCGCCACCGATATCCTGGCCAGAATCGGCTTCAACATTGACCTTCAGGCGATCGACTGGGGGTCGGTGGTGCAGCGGCGCGCCAGTCGGGAACCGATCGACAAGGGCGGCTGGAATATCTTCTTCACCTACCTGGGCGGCTTCGGAAATATCTCCCCCGCGCCGAATATCGCGATCCGCGGTAATGGGACGGCGACCTGGTTCGGCTGGCCGACCAATGAGACAATCGAGGACCTCTACAACGCCTGGTTCGAAGCGCCGGACCAGGCCGCACAACAAAAAATCTGCGAGGCCATGCAGATTGCGTTTTGGCAAAATCCGACCTATGTGCCGTTAGGAATGTATGACCAGCCGACGGCCTATCACTCCTACCTGAGCGATGTTCCAGACGGCTGGCCACAATTCTACGGACTGAAAAAGATGGTCTAGCGCCAGATGACAACCGTCCATTCAGGCACCCCCGGCACGATGCTGGCGATCCGCGACCAGTATTTCGCACCCAGTTGGCTATCGCCATTCGCGGACGAAATGGCGCGCCGCCTGTCCCGCATCGGCATCGGACCCGTGCTGGAAATCTGCGCCGGAACCGGCGTCCTGACACAGGCGATCGCGTCGGCGATGTCTGCCGGCCTGACCATCATCGCCACCGACCCAAGCGCCGACACCATCGGCCACGCGTCCATCAAGCCAGGCATGGCGCGCGTTTCCTGGCAGCTTGCCGATCCGCGGGCTCTACCCTTCCAGGATGCGACCTTCGGGATCGTGATCTGCCATTTTGCCGTCGTCATGATTTCGGACCGTGTCGAGGCTTTTCAGGAAGCGCGGCGCGTCATGAAAACCGGGGGACGCTTCGTGTTCAGCGTCCCGGCTCATATCCGGCACAACCCGGTGGCGGACTGTATCCAGGGTGCCATGGACGATCTGTTCCCGTCCGATCCACCGCGTTTTGTCGCACACACCCTGCATGGTTATGCCGACAACGAAGCCATCGATGACGACCTGACGGCAGCCGGCTTCACCGACGCCATCTACACGACGGTGGAATTGCCATACGTCGCCGCCTCGGCCCTCGATATCGCGATGGGCTACTGTCTCGGCACCTCCCTGCGCTCGGAAATCGAAACCCGCGCGCCAGGGGAAGCCGATCTTGTGGTCCGAACCGCCGTGGCAGCGCTGGAAAAGCGCTTCGGAGCAGGCCCGATCGAGGCCGGTATGCGGGCGCATATGGTCTCCGCTTCGGGATGAGCCGGGTCGTCGTCATCGGCGGCGGCGTCGTCGGCCTTGCCTCGGCCATCGAACTCCTGCGCGACGGCCATACGGTCACCATTATCGAACCCGGCAGCCCGGGCGGCGAGCAATCCGCCAGCTTCGGCAACGGCACGTTGCTCAATCCCAGTTCGGTCGTTCCGATGTCGTCGCCGGGATTATGGCGGAAGGTTCCGTTCTATCTGCTGGACCCGCTGGGGCCGTTGACCATCCGCTGGTCCTACCTGCCGCGCCTTCTGCCATGGCTGCGCCGGTTTTTGCTGGCAGGCTCGACCACCGCGAAGGTGGCGGCGACGGGGCGCGCCTTGAAGACGCTGCTGGCCGACGCGCCGGCGTTGCATCGCAAGCTGGCGGATGAAGCCGGCGTGGCCGATCTGATCACGCGCCAGGGCGTGTTGTTCGCGTTCCCGGATCGCGCGGCGTTTTTGGCCGAGGCTCCATCGTGGCGGGTGCGCCGCGACAACGGCATCCGGTGGTTGGAACTGGACGCGGACGAACTGCGCCAGCGCGAGCCATCGCTGGACCGCCACTACACCTTTGCCGTGCTGATCGAGGACAACGGCCAGTGCCGCGATCCCGGCGCCTATGTCGCGGCGCTGGCCGCTCATGCGATGGCGCTTGGCGCGGAGATCGTGCGTACCGGCGCGACCGGTTTCCGGATCGAGGCAGGTCGTCTGCATGCGGTGACGCTGCGGAATGGCGAACGGGCCTGCGACAAGGCCGTGATTGCCGCCGGCGCGTGGTCCAGGGTGCTGGCAAGGGCGGCGGGCGATCGCGTCTTCCTGGAAACCGAGCGGGGTTATCACGTCACGATCTCCGATCCCGGGATCGAACCGCGCTATCCGGTGATGCCGAGCGACGGGAAGATGGCCTGTGTGATGACCCCGGCGGGGTTGCGGCTGGCCGGTCAGGTGGAACTGGCTGGGTTGGACGCTGCCCCGAACTGGCAGCGCGCCGAGGTGCTGCTGAAATTCGCCCGCAAGGTCTATCCGGGGCTGCCGGCCGATCTGCCGCCAGACCGCGTAAAGCTGTGGATGGGGCATCGGCCGTCCACACCGGACGGACTGCCGTGCCTGGGTTTGGCGTCGGGCTGTCCAGACGTCGTGCATGCGTTCGGGCACGGGCATGTGGGGCTGACGGCGGCGGCAATGAGCGGCAAGATCGTTGCCGATCTGGTGGCCGGACGCCCGCCGCCGTTCGATCTGGCGCCGTATTCGGCGGCCCGGTTTCGGTAACGCCAAGGCTGAGCGGAACGATTTTCCGAGCCCTCACCGCGACACAATCTCGCGCCGTAGCGCGGGAAAGTGACCCGATTGCTCTTGAAAGTGCATTGCCGGCCGTTTCACCCGATCATTAAATGTTCCATCACATCGGATCGCGCCATGATAGAACTTACCGATCGCGTTCATGACCAGTGCGTTTTTGAAACTCGCGTCGCCAACCAGCTTCGGACTGTCGGACAGAAAGCGCGAACCAGCCTGTACAGCCGGGTTTACGATGAGTATGCAGAACAGTTTCCGGAGCATCTGCCGAAGGACAGCAAGGACGCCGAACGGATCGCGCGATATGAAACATTATTCCTGCGCCGGTTCCTGTCGCCGTCCACAACGATGATTGAGGTCGGGCCCGGAAAATGCCACCTTGCCTTCGCCATCGCGCCGCTGGTCGCGAAAATCTATGGCGTCGATGTCGCAGCCGAAAGCCCGCGCACGCCGGAAACGCCACCGAATTTTGAGTGGCGGCCCACTGATGGCATCCACATGCCGTTCGATAGCGACAGCATTGATTTCGTATTCAGTAATCAGCTCATGGAACACCTGCATCCCGATGACGCAATGGCGCAGCTCCGGGAGATCCACCGGGTTCTGCGAAAGGGCGGCAGCTATATCTGTGTCACCCCCAGCCGGATCAACGGTCCGCACGACTGTTCGGCCTATTTCGATGATCTTCCCTGTCCGATCCAGGCCGGTGATTACCAGGCGACCGGCCTGCATTTGAAAGAGTACACGACGCGGGAACTGCTCGCGCTGTTCAAAGACGCGAACTTTCGGAGCGTGCAGGCCTGGATCGGCGCCCGGGGCCGCTATATCGCGCTACCGTCCGCGATCATCACCTCGGTTGAAGCTATGCTGCGCATGATCCCGGCCGGCCGCCGCAAGC
>JAYUEJ010000602.1:0-4063 GCA_043739265.1 Rhodopila sp.
TTCCATTGGTCATCACGGAGTTGGTGGGGGCGCATGGGGTCAACCTTTGTTCAAGTTGACACCCCATGAATCGAAGAACCCGCCGCGCCGGAAGCCGCAATCGAATGATCGGGAGACTTTGTCATGGACTGTGGCCGATCAGACTCTGTCAAACCCGACCGATTGTCCTACACCATCACCCAATCTCAAGGGAATCCGCCACTTTATCAGCCAAAAAGCCCCATTGAGGTACGCCGTTCCCGTCTGCACGAATTGACGACAGGCCCTAACAAGGTATCCGGGAAATATCCGAAGAAACCGCTTGGTCAAGTATGAGCCGGTCGAACGGCTCTCAACAAAGCTTTTCGTAATGAGATACCCACTGATGATGAAAAACCCGTGGACGCCAACTTCTCCAAACGACATAGTACCAAAAAGTCGCGTCAATATCTCGCGCGATCTGTTCCCGTCTAGAAGTTCCGGCGAGTGTGACACCACGACCATCGTCGCGAATAGCAGCCTCAGGAAGCCGAAATTATTTTTCCGCTCCTTATTAGTTTTGAATTCGCAATAGTCCATCAAACCGTCACCCCATTATTTTCGGTATCGCCATAATGCCGCATCGCTCCCTTTTTGGATATTCCAAAATCTAGGCATCGGCTGGATCGTATCCGATACTCGGCCTGACCACGGCAACCAACCCCATCCCACACTCGTCTCCGAAAAACGGTCGTTTTTAAGACACCCGAAGTTGAGGTCGAATCGACTGAAAAACTAATGAAAAACCCCTCCCAGAACTATATCCTAAAACTACCTTCTCGATTTGAGTGGTTAGGGATGAGTTCTGGGAGAATAGTTCATGTTGGTGGGATATGCCCGCGTCTCGACTGATCAGCAATCGACGGATGGCCAGATCGACAGCCTCAAGGCAGCCGGATGCGACCGGGTGTTCACGGAGGCGATGTCCGACACACGAACAGATCGTCCGCAGCTTGCGGCGACTTTGGAATTCATGCGGGACGGAGACGTACTCGCGGTCGTCCGACTGGATCGGCTGGCACGATCAATGCGCCAGCTTTTGACCACCGTGGACAGCCTTGGGGCTCGCGGGATCGGCCTCCGGTCGCTGCACGAGAATATCGACACCACTACTGCCACCGGGCGGTTGGTGCTGCACATCTTCGCCGCGCTTGGCCAGTTCGAGGTGGAGCTTCTCAAGGAACGGACGCGAAGCGCATTGGCGGCCAGCCGCGCCCGTGGTCGCATTGGTGGTCGTCCGCCTGTGCTGGACGCGATCAAGGTCACGGCTGCCAAGGCGATGTTGGCGTCGGGCAAGCTGACCGCCGCCGAAGTCGCCCGTCAGCTTGGCTGTGCGCCCAGCACGTTGTACCGGCATGTCCCCGGTGGTCGCACCGCCATCACCGAGATCGCGGCGTCGATCGCCGCCTGATGGCTCTGAGTTATCGCAAGCGCGGCGATGTCTGGCATTGCCGCGGCACCGTCCGCGTCGGTCGGCGTGGCTTCACCGTCCACGAGTTCTCAACCGGCTGCACCAACAAAGCCGACGCGGAGGCCGTCGGCGCCGCCGAAGGAGGTCGCATCAGGGCGGAGTTCATCAACAACGGCACCGTCGCAGAACCGACGCGTACGGTCACCATCCGCGACTGCATCACCGCGTATAAAGCTCGGCCCGGCGGACTGCACCCCTTCGATGTGCAGCGTCTCGATGCACTCGACACGGACATCGGTGACACCCTTCTGGCCCGGGAAGTCATACCGCCCCGGTTGCCGGCGGAGGTCGGCAGCATTGCGCCGGTCGAACCCTTGACCCCCGAACAGTGAAGGAAACGAGCCGCCAAACAAGTGAGGGTGCAGCAACAGGTGCGGGATGAAAACCACCGGCACGCCACCAAGGAACGGGATTTGAACGCCACCATAGTGTGATCCGCCAACTGACCCGACCCCGGGATGCCGGACATATTGCCCAACTGGCACCAAAATTTGCCCGAAAACAGTCCTACAGAGGCCCTTCGGAACCCCTGTCGCAACATTGCTAAATTATTGGAAAAAACTGGAGCGGGCGAAGGGATTCGAACCCTCGACCCCAACCTTGGCAAGGTTGTGCTCTACCCCTGAGCTACGCCCGCGCTCCGAGCAAGTCCCAGCTTCTATGCGGGTTCGTTTTCGAATGCAAGCGCCTTTCCCGGACCGTGCCGGTCGCTTACGAAATCTCCGGGGGTTCGGCTTTAAACCGCGAAGTCCGGCAAGAATTTTGATCGTCCGGCCGCGACCGATTGTTCAGGAACGACGGATTGCATGGCAAATCGCCGGTCGTGGGACTATCGACCGCAAGACCGTGCGTCCGTCTGGCGAGCCGCGCCCGGGTTCCCAATTCAGCAGAACCCCCTTAGTTTCCCCCGCTTCGCAACCAGGAGGAAATGATGCCAGGTATGATGGAAGGTAAAGTCGCGGTCGTAACCGGGGCCGGCGGCGGGATTGGGCGGGAAATCGCCCTGATGATGGCGGCGGCGGGTGCCAGGGTGATCGTCGCCGACATCGGCGCATCACTGACTGGCGAGGGCGGTTCGGCCAGTCCGGCGCAGCAGACCAAGCAGTTGATCGAGCAAAAGGGTGGCGCTGCCGAGATTTGCACCGAATCCGTCTCTTCCTGGGGTTCCGCGCAGAAGATCGTGCAGGCCGCGCTGGATCATTATGGCCGTATCGACGCCGTGGTGAACAACGCCGGCATCCTGCGCGACGTGATTTTCCATAAAATGACCGAGGACGACTGGTTGTCGGTCATCGGCGTTCACCTGAACGGGTCGTTTTTCGTCTCCCGCGCCGCCGCCGAACATTACCGCAAGCAAGAGAGCGGCACCTTCGTGCATATGAGCAGCACGTCCGGCCTGATCGGCAACTTTGGACAGGCGAACTACTCGGCCGCCAAGCTGGGCATGACGGCGCTGTCGAAGTCGATCGCGCTGGACATGCAGCGCTACAACGTCCGCTCCAACTGCATTGCGCCGTTCGCCTGGAGCCGCATGACCAGCTCCATCCCGGCGACGACGCCGGAGCAGCAGGCTCGGGTGGCGAAAATCCAGCAGATGACGCCGGATAAAAACGCGCCGATGGCGGTTTATCTGTCGTCTGACCGGTCCAAGGACGTCACCGGCCAGGTGTTCGGCTGCCGGATGAACGAGATGATCCTGTTCAGTTCCCCGCGCCCCATCCGCATTGTGCATCGTGCCGAGGGCTGGACGCCGGAAACCATCGCCGAACATTGCGCGCCAGCGATGAAAGCGGCGTTCATGCCGCTGGACCGGTCGGGTGAGGTGTTTGGCTGGGATCCGGTCTAACCATCGGTGTCAACGTCCTCCGGTTCGCCAGAATCGGAGGACGGCCCAACTGCTGCGTTGCCGGGATTTTCCTTCCAGCGCCCGATGATTTCCGGCGGTTTCGCTGGCCTGACCGTAAATGGCGGCGCGCATAAGCCCGACTTCAAGCTGCCAGGGAAACGTCGATGCGCTATCTCCGTCGCTACGGGATCGGGGTATTCGCGGTCATATTCGGCGTCACCGGCGCGCAGGCGGATACGATCCGTTTCGGCGCCATCCTACCGCTGACCGGCCCAGCCGCCATGATCGGCACCCAGCAGATGCGCGGCAGCCAGTTCGCGATTGAAAAAGCCCACGCGGCCGGCGGCATTCACGGCAACACGGTGGAAATTCTGTTCGAGGACAACCAGGCGAAACCCGACCAATCGATCCTGAGTTTCAACCGGCTGGCCGATCTGCGAAAAGTGCCGATGATCTTCACCGCCGCTGCCCTGCGGATGGCCCGGCAATACCGGCAACTCGGTCTGACTTTCGTCCGCCAGTATTACAATGCAACCCAGATCGTCCTCGCCGTCACCGACCGGCTGCTGGCCGAGGGCAAGAAGCTGACCGGCGAAACCATGCACGACATGCTGTTCACCATCGGCAAATTCCAGGGCCTGATTCCGCTGGAGTTCAAAAGCAACACCGCCACGGTTCCGCTATACATCAACGTGATGAAGGGCGGCAAAGACGTAACGATCAAGCAA
>JAYUEJ010000603.1:0-12161 GCA_043739265.1 Rhodopila sp.
GCAAGGCTCGCAGGCTTCTGACCGAAAACGTCGAGGAACTGCATCGGGTGGCGCGCGGATTGCTGGAGTATGAAACGCTGTCCGGCGACGAAATCCGCACGGTGCTGCGCGGTGAGCCTGTGATCCGCAAGGTGGTGGATGAGCCAGCTCCCGAAACGCGCCGCGCCTCGGTGCCAACGGCGGGACGGCCTTCGACCCCACCAGCGGGCGGGGCGGCCCCGGCGCCTCAGCCGGGTTAAGCGACCCAATCAACGTGGCGATGCGGCAATCCCCCGATAGTTTGGTAGCTATCGGGGGATTTTCGCGTTTCTGAGCCTCTCGCGATTAGCAGTCCACCGTCCCTGGCAACGCCGCACCGTTCCGCCGCCGCTATACGATCAGCCGCGTGCCGCCTACGGTGACACGGCCATGGTTGAAAATGTCAGTCCGCTCCCGTCCATCGATTCGCTCCTGCGAGACCCCGAATCCGGGATTCTGCTGACCCGTTTCGGTCGCACCGCTGTCACCGCCGTCTTCAGGGACATCCTGTCCGGCCGGCGCGCCGCCCGAGCATTTGGCGGACCGGCGGGTGGAGTCATCGATGAGGCCGCGGATCATCTCGCGGCTCGGTTTGCCCGCTCGCAACGCCCGGTCTTCAACATGACGGGTACGGTATTGCATACAAATCTCGGCCGCTCACCGTTGCCGCCGGAAGCGGCTGACGCGGCGGCGGAAGCCCTGCGAAGCGCCACGACGCTGGAATACGATCTGGCAACGGGCCAACGGGGGGAGCGCGACGCGCATATCAGCGGTCTGTTGTGCGAACTGACCGGCGCCGAGGCTGCAACCGTCGTGAACAACAATGCCGCCGCCGTGATGCTGGTGCTGAATACCCTGGCGCTGGGAAAAGAGGTGCCGGTTTCGCGCGGTGAACTGATCGAAATCGGCGGCGCCTTCAGGGTGCCGGATATCATGAGCCGTTCAGGGGTCATCCTGAAAGAAGTTGGAACCACCAACCGGACGCACGCACGCGACTACATCGCCGCCATCGGCCCCGCGACCGGGGCGATCATGCGGGTGCATCAGGCCAATTACGCCATCGTCGGTTTCACCGCCATGGTGCCGACCGTAACCCTGAGCGCGATCAGCCGCGAAGCGGGCGTGCCTCTGATCGACGACCTGGGCAGCGGCAGCCTGGTGGACCTGCGGCAATGGGGTCTGCCGCACGAAACCACACCGCGGGAGTCTCTGGCCGCCGGCGCCGATGTCGTGACGTTTTCCGGCGACAAACTTCTGGGTGGCCCGCAAGCCGGCCTGATCGTTGGTAACAAAAACGTGATATCGGCGATTAATCGCAATCCGATGAAGCGAGCCCTGCGGCTGGACAAGGGCCGTCTCGCGGCGTTGGAAGTGGTTCTGCGGCTGTATCTCGATCCTGACCGGCTGGCCGAACGGGTTCCTGCCTTGCGTCTGCTGATCCGGCCGGAATCCGATATCCGCGCGACGGCGGAACGGATTCGCGGCGCGGTCGCAGCGCGATGGCCGGACCGGAGCATCGCGGTCGAGCCGTGCCGCAGCCAAATCGGGTCAGGGGCGTTGCCGGTCGATCTGCTGCCGTCCGCTGCCGTGACGATAGGCGGCAAGGCATTGGAAGATATCATGAAAACGCTGCGGTCCCTGCCGAAACCGGTTATTGGAAGGGTCACCGGAGGCCGGCTGGTCCTGGATTGTCGATGCCTGGAGGCATCCGACGAAGCGGCCTTCATTGCCCAGCTCGCTCAAGCCGAGGATACTGTCTGACGGAGGAGAAGCGGCCCCGGTGGGTCGGCCGGACTTCAAACCCGGTTTGGGCTGCCAAGCAGTCCTGGGCAGGTTCGACTCCTGCTCTCTTCCGCCACGCGGGCGATGCCGTGAGTGTGGCAGTGGCGCAACACTGTGTCCAGATCGATGCGCTGCCTATCGCTAAGCGGTGCCACGATCGCTATAAAGGTAGCAGCGAACAGGCAGGCCGATTAAATCTTGGTCGGACCCGCATCGCTCGATGAAGAAAATTAAGGAGAAGGTTAATGAAGTTCCGCAATGCACTGGTGGCTGCCACCATCCTGGCGCTGCCGCTCGCGGCGAACGCCCAACCGATTACCGGCCTGTATGTCGGCGCCGGCGCCGGCCTGAATATCATGCAGAATGAGAAAGTGACGTCGGGCGCGACCAGCACGTCGTTGAAGGCCCGCGTTGGACCGGCTTTCGATCTCAGCATTGGTTATGGCCTGGGTAACGGCCTCCGCGCTGAAATTGAAGGCAGCTACCGCTATAACAACTTCGGTAACAACAACACCCCCACGACGAATTCGGGCGGTCTGGAACAGAAGTACGGCGCGATGTTCAACGTGCTGTATGACTTCGTTGGTGTTCCTTACGTTCAACCGTATGTCGGCGTCGGCGCTGGCTATCAGTGGGCCAAGGAAAGCAACCTGCACTTCGCCGGTCCTGGCTACGTGGGTGCCGCGAAGACCGACACCGTCGGCAAGTTCGCCTATCAAGGCATCGTCGGCGCGGCTCTGCCGATCGCCGGAGCGCCTGGGCTGTCGCTTACCGCTGACTATCGCTTCATGGGCCTCCTCGGCGACCGCAGCTACAGCGGCGTGCTGAACGGCGCTCCCGCAAGCTTCAAGCTCAACACCGACTACAACCACACCGTACTCGTCGGCTTCCGCTACGCGTTCGGCGCGGCCCCGATGGCTGCCCCGATGGCCCCGGCTGCTGCCGCCGTTCCGGCGTCCCCGGTGTCGCGCTCCTACCTGGTGTTCTTCGATTGGGACAAGGCCGCCCTGACCGAACGCGCACGCCAGATCGTGTCCGAAGCCGCTGCGAACTCCACCAAGGTGCAGTACACACGGCTTGAAGTGAACGGCTACACCGACACCTCGGGCACCCCGAAGTACAACCAGGGCCTGTCCGAGCGTCGCGCCCACGCTGTTGCCGCGGAACTGGTCAAGGACGGCGTTCCCAAGAGCGCCATCACGATCCAGGGCTTCGGCGAAACCCACCCGCTGGTTCCGACCGGTGCGAATGTTCGCGAGCCGCAGAACCGTCGCGTCGAAATCATCATCAAGTAGTTTTTTGTCTTGATGACGGAGAAATCGGGGTGCCTTCGGGCGCCCCTTTTTTTTATGCGCCGGCGGCCGGGTTCAAAACGCGCCGCAAGCGTGTTCGACGGTCATGCCGACAAGCTGCTGCTGGAATTTGACCTGATAGTCGGTCCGGACGCGATTGACCGAGGCCACGCTGCCACGGACATCCGGCAAGGCGGCCACCACGATCCTGGTCGCTTCCTTGATGGTTTTGCGTGTCACCGGATTTATCCATGCGCCCTGCGCATCCAGCACCGTGTAACCGTTCGGCAGATTGGCGGTGATCGTGTCATCGAGAAACGACTGCCATTCCTGGTCGGTCAGATCGCCGCGGCCCGAAATCGCCTTGCCGAAGAACAGGGTGAACACCAACATTGGCGACCCTGCGTCCGGTGAGCAACGCGGGTTCGGCGGTTCGGCACAGCCGCCAAGGGCGGCGACCAGGCCTCCGATACACATGGCCCGGATCAACCCGTTCATCGGTGTTCTCCAGAGCGATGGTTTAGCCGAACACCCGCTTGCCGCGCTTCCAGGTTCCCAGCACCACGCCTTCAAGCGCCCGCCCATCGAACGGCGTATTCCGCGCCTTGCCCGGCAACTTTCCGGCTTCGACCTTCCATATCCGCTCCGCATCGAACAGGCACAGATCGGCGACCGCCCCCTTGGCGATCCGCCCGGCCTCTACGCCCAGCAAAGCCGCCGGCCGAGCGGTCAACAAGTCGATGGCGGCAGGCATCGAGACGGACCCGTTATGCACATGCGCCAGCGTAACCGCGAGCAACGTCGCCAGCCCCGCCCCGCCGGCCGAGGCCTGGGCGAACGGCAGGCGCTTGTCGTCGGCGTCGCGCGGCTGATGGTCGGACGCGATCGCATCGATCGTGCCGTCGGCCAGCGCGGCGACCACCGCCTTACGGTCGTGTTCCTTCCGCAATGGCGGCGACAGCTTCGCATAGGTCCGAAAATCGCCGATCGAGGTCTCGTTCAGGTCGAAATAGGGCGGCGCGGTGTCGCAGGTGACCGGCAGTCCGGCCGCCTTGGCCTGGCGGATCAGCGCCAAGGCCTCCGCGGTCGAGACATGCGCGAAATGCACCGCCCCGCCGGTCAGTTCAGCCAAACGGATATCGCGCGCCACCATAATCGCTTCGGCGGCGGCGGGGATGCCGGGCAGGCCGAGGCGGGTGGATTGCTCGCTTTCCGTGGCGGTGCCGCCGGCGGCCAGCGACGGGTCTTCCGGGTGCTGCACGATCCGGGCGCCGAAGCCGCGGGCATAGGACAACGCCAGCCGCATCATCCGGCTGGACCCGATCGCGCGTGATCCATCGGTGAAGGCGACGGCGCCCGCCTCCCAAAGAAGGCCTATTTCAGCCAGTTCTTCGCCCCGGCAGCCGCGGGTGACCGCGCCATACGGCAGGATGGTGAGACTGCCCGTCTCCTCGCCCCGGGTGCGCAGCAAGTGAACCAGGGCCGGGTCGTCGATGGCGGGCTGCGTGTCGGGAAGGGCGGCCAGTGTGGTGATCCCGCCGGTCGCGGCGGCAACGGCGGCGGACGCGATCGTCTCCCGGTATTCGAACCCCGGCTCCCCTAACGCGGCGCGCATATCGACCAGTCCGGGACACAGGATCGCGCCGTCGGCCTCAATCAGCGTGGCGCCATCCGGGCTTCCCAGGGATGGGCCGAAATCCGCGATCAGGCCGTCGCGCACCAGCAGGTCGCCCAGCAGGTCAACGCCGGCGGCCAGAATGCGGACGCGGCGAAACAGCGTATCAGGGTTCATTCCGGCGATGGCCCCGCGACAGCATGTCCAGCACCGCCATGCGGACGGCGACCCCCATCTCGACCTGTTCCTTGATCACGCTGCGCCGGGGATCGTCGGCCACGGCGCTGTCGATCTCGACGCCGCGATTCATCGGGCCGGGATGCATCACGATGGCATCGGGTTTGGCGTGCGCCAGCTTGTCCATGTCCAGGCCGTAGAAGCGGAAATACTCCCGCGCGCTGGGCACCTCCCCCCGCGACATCCGTTCGCGTTGCAGGCGCAGCATCATCACCACGTCGGCGCCGGCCAAACCGGCAATCATGTCGTGGAAGACGGTGACACCCATGTCGGCAATCTCGGCCGGGATCAGGGTCGGCGGCCCGACCACGCGCACCTGGCAGCCCATCGTGGTCAGCAGATGAATGTTGGAACGCGCCACTCGGGAATGCGCGATGTCGCCGCAGATCGCCACGATCAGGCCGGCGATCCGCCCCTTGCGCCGCTTGATGGTCAGCGCATCCAGCAGTGCCTGAGTCGGATGCTCATGCGTTCCATCGCCGGCGTTGATCACGGCGGCATCGACGATCTGCGCCAGCAGGTTCGGGGCGCCCGATTGATCGTGCCGCACCACCAGCAGGTCGCAATGCATGGCGTTCAACGTCGCGGCGGTGTCGATCAGGGTCTCGCCCTTGCTCACGGACGACGTGGAGACCGACATGTTGATCACGTCGGCGCCCAGGCGCTTGCCGGCCAGTTCGAAACTGGTGCGGGTGCGGGTGCTGTCCTCGAAAAACAGATTGATCAATGTGCGCCCGCGCAGCAGGTCGCGTTGGGTCTTGCCGGACCGGTTGAGCAGCACGTAACTGTCAGCGAGGTCGAGCAATTGGCCGATCGCGGGCGGTTCCAGCCCTTCGATCGCCAAAAGATGTTTCTGCCGGTAGAACACAGCGCTTCGTTGCAGCAACATGCGGCATACGTCAACAGCCGGGGCGTCAACAGCCGGGGGCGTCAACAGGCGGGGGCGTCAACAGGCGGGGGCGTCAACAGAGCCGCGTCAACAGGGGGCTGCATCAGTGTTGGTCGATCGTTTCATGCCGCGGCTACAGGACGCCCAACGCATGGTCAACCAGGGCAAGGCGCTGGAGGCGGAGGCGGCCTGTCTCGCCGTGCTGCGCGAAGCCCCCGGGCTTCCCGAAGCCACCGCCCTGCTGGGCTTTATCGTCGCGCGGATGCGTCGCCTGCCGGAAGCCGAAGCCTTGCTGCGGGCGGCGATCGCCCAGCGCCCCGACGTGCCGCACTGGCACTTCGAGCTGCGCAACGTGCTGCGCTACGATTTCCGGCTGGACGAGTCGCTGGCCGAAGCGCGGGAGGCGGTGCGGTTGGACCCCGGCAGCGCCCAGTTCCGGAACGGCCTCGCCCAGGTCCATTTCGACCGGGGCGACTACGACCAGGGCTACAACACAATCCTTGATGCGCTGGCGCTCGACCCCGAACACCCGGAGTCGCATCTGTCCCTCGCGCATGCGCTGCTGGCATCCGGGAACTATCGCGCCGGCTGGGTGGAGTATGAGTGGCGGTTCCGGTCGAAAATTTTCACCAATGCGCTGACGAAACCCATCCGGCCCTATTGGAACGGCATGCCGCTGCCGGGGCGGCGTCTGGTGATTTCGACCGATCAGGGTTTTGGGGATTCGTTCCAGTTCGCCCGCTACATCCCGATGGCGGCGGCACGGTGCGGCGAGGTGACCGTTTTGTGCCGCCAGCCCCAGATCGCCCTGCTGTCCCGGATTCCGGGCGTGAAGCGTTGCATCACCGACCTGAAACAGGCGGGCGAGCACGCGGCCTTCTGCTGGCTGGCAAGTCTGCCCTACGTGTTCGGGACCGAGGTTGCGACGATCCCAACGCCAATTCCGTATTTGTCCGCCGATCCGCTGCGCCGAACCCATTGGCGCGCGGAACTGGATCGGCGGATCGGCAGCGATCGGGTGAGGGTCGGGTTGGTTTGGGCCGGCAATATGGACAACACGGCGGACTGGCGGCGGTCGCTGCCGCTGGCCGCGTTACGGGAACTGGCCGACATACAAGGCATCCAGTTGGTGCCGCTTCAGACGCCGGTGCCGGCCACCGATCGCGCGGTGTTCGCGGCCCTGGGCCTGCCGGACCTGTCCGCCAGCCTGACCGATTTCGGGGAAACCGCCGCCGTGGTCGCCAATCTGGATTTGGTGGTGTCGGTGGACAGCGCCGTGGCGCATTTGGCCGGTGCGATGGGCGTCCAGACGTGGACGCTGATCTATGAACCGGCGGACTGGCGCTGGATGACAAGGCGGGACGACAGCCCCTGGTATCCGACCATGCGCCTGTTTCGCCAGCCGCGCGCCGGTCAGTGGGGCGAACCGGTCGCACGCCTGGTAGCGGCGCTTCGGCAGTTCATGCTCGGTGCCCAAACGAAAATGGCGGCCCTGAAGCCGCCATAACCGTCGCCTGTTCGATCAGGAATTCTGGCGCCGGAGGAAAGCCGGAATTTCGATTCCGGTTTGCTCCCCGGCGGAAGCCTGCTGGACGGAGACCTGGGAATGGCCCAAGCCGGCATGCGGAGCGACCGCATGCGGGTTGTAATCGTCAACCGCTGGCTCCCGTCGCAACGACTGCGGCTGCGCGGCGGGGGCGGCGGCCTGCAGCGCACGGCGCCGGAACGCCCCGGTTACCGCGCTGAACAGGCTCGGACGACCCGGATCGGGCATCGCCTGAACGGGCACCAGGGCCGGCATAACGGTTGGCCGCGGTGTTTCGGCGAACAGATTGGCCTTCGCGGTCAGTTGAACGAGCGGCAGCGGTTGCCGCTGTTGCTGCACTGGCCTCGGCTGAGCCAAACCCTGCTGGGCCTGGACGTCCATCATCGCGACCTGGCCAACCAACGGTTCCGTCTGCGGCGAAACCTGACGCAACGGAGAGACCGCCGTCGCCTGGACGACGCCCGGCACGAACGCGGGTGCCAAGGCCTGGGCCGCGTTGCGCATCACGATCGGCTGCGGTGCCGGCACCGCCCCGCCACCGCCGACCGCGACCAGCTTGGGCCGCTGTTGTTCGGCGAATTTCTGCGAATCGATGCCCGTCGCGACCACCGACACGCGGATGCGGCCCGCCAGCGATTCGTCCACCGCTGATCCGAAGATCACATTGGCTTCCTCGTCCACTTCCTCACGGATGCGGTTCGCGGCCTGATCGACCTCGAACAGGGTAAGGTCTTCGCCGCCGGTGATGTTGATCAGCAGACCGCGAGCACCGGACATGCTGGTGTCTTCCAGCAGCGGGTTGTTGATCGCGGCCTCAGCGGCGCGGATGGCGCGGTTTTCGCCCTCGGCCTCGCCGGTGCCCATCATGGCCTTGCCCATTTCCGCCATGACGGTGCGAATATCGGCGAAGTCCAAATTCACCAGGCCGTGGACCATCATCAGATCGGTGACGCCGCGGACACCCATATACAGAACCTGATCGGCCATCTTGAACGCATCGCGCCACGTCGTGCGTTCGTTTGCCATCAAGAACAGGTTTTGGTTCGGGATGACAATCAGCGTATCGACATATTGCTGCAGTTCCTCGATGCCCTGATCGGCGGCACGGGCGCGTCGCACACCTTCGAACCCAAACGGCTTGGTAACGACACCGACGGTCAGGATGTTACGCTCCCGCGCCATGCGGGCGATGACCGGTGCGGCACCGGTGCCGGTGCCGCCGCCCATACCGGCGGTGATGAACACCATGTGGGCGCCGTCGAGGTGACGATAGAGTTCGTCGGCCGCCTCTTCGGCGGCAGCCTTGCCGATCTCGGGTTTCGCACCGGCCCCAAGCCCCTGCGTGATATGCGGCCCAAGCTGGATCCGGCGATCGCAGCGGCTATGCATAAGCTGCTGCGCGTCGGTGTTGGCGACAACGAACTCCACGCCCTGGAGGTTCGCCGCGATCATGTTATCGACCGCGTTCGTTCCGCCGCCGCCGACTCCGATGACGGTGATTCGCGGCGAGAAATCGGTGTGGTTCATTTGCGGGATCGTCAGGTTCAGGGTCATTTTGTTTTCTCCCCCGCGTTAACGGGACTGCTGTTTAGAGTGTTGTTACGACGAATCGCTCGATTCGCGTCAAGTCAAACACGTTCTTTCAAAAAGTTGACCAGCCGGCGAAGCAGGCCGACCGGCGGTGCTCCATTCAGGTCGATGTCCTGAAAGGCGCGTCCATCGCCGGCCGCCCATGCCAGCAGACCGGCAGCGGTGGAAAAGGCCGGGCCGGAGGCGAGTTCGGGCAGGCCGCGCAACGCCGCCGGGCGGCCGAGGCGGACCTGACGGTTCAACATGCGCGCGGCCATTTCGCGCACGCCGGGAAGCTGGCAGGCACCGCCGGTCAGCACGACACGATTGCCGGCGGCTCGCCCCATGCCGGATTGATCGAGACGGTCCTTGATGTACTCGAAGGTTTCCTCGATCCGCGGACGGATGATGTTCACCACCATGCTGCGCGGCACCTTCGCGAGCTGATGGTCTTCCTCGCCCATCAGCGGGACCGGCAACATTTCGCGATCGTCGTCCGGACTGGATTCGACGTTGCCGTAAAGTGTTTTCAATCGTTCCGCGTGGATAAGCGTCGTCGAAAGACCGATCGCCAGGTCCTTGGTGACATGCAACCCTCCGATTGGCAGATAGGCGGTGTGCATCATCTGCTTGTCGGCATAGACCGCCATGCTGGTGGTGCCGCCGCCCATATCGATGATGATGGCGCCGAGTTCGCGTTCTTCGGCCACCAGACTGGATAATCCGGAGGCGAGCGGGGCGGAGACGAGATCCTCGATTTCAAGGTCGCATCGGCTGATGCAGGATTCCAGCGTCCGCAACGCGGTCGCGGCGGCGTCGATGACGTGCAGGCGCGCGTTCAGCGTCGAGCAGAACAGGCCGCGCGGATCGATCACATGGTCGGTCGCATCGACGGCGAAATTCAGCGGCAGGACATGGATCGGTTCGCGGCCATCGACCTCGGCCCTGGATCGGCCTTCGTTCAGCACGCCGCGAATATCGTTTTCGGTGACCGCCCGCCCGCCGACCGGCCATTGCACGTTAAACAGCCGCGATTCGGGCTGGCCGCAGGTCAGGTTCACGGTGACGGACCGCAGCCTTATGTCGGCCATATCCTCGGCCGCGCCGACGCAGGCTCGGATGGCTTTTTCAGCGGCCTCCAAATCGGTTATGTCGCCGCTGTTCAGGCCCCTGCCCTTTTGCCAGCCGAAGCCCAGGACCCGCAGGGTGCCATCGCTTTCCACCCGGCCGATCAGGCAGGCGACCTTGGTGGTGCCGATATCGACGACCCCGAACGGGCCGGACCGGTGATGCCGCGCAGGCTCCTGCTCCGGCGGGCCGGTATCGGCGGGCGGAAGCACGCGGCGAGGATTGTCTGCCATCCGATCGTGTTCCTAAGTGGGTTTTTTCGCGACCACGGGAACCGTGGCCGGATTGGATGCAGGCGGGCTGGATGCGGGCGGCACAGGCGGAATGACGGTGCCGTCCCGGGCCTCGATCTTCGGACGAAACACCAGCCGATCCGGCAGGCGCATGTCGATGGCCGACAACGGACGATCCAGCACCGCGCGTTCCTGCTGAAGCTGGATCAGCCGATCCAGCGCGACGAGTTCATGCCCTTCCGGCAGCATCACGTCGGTGCCGCTGCTCATGCGCAGATTCCACCGTCGCTCCCCGACACGGACGCTGGCCGCGACCTTTTCCGCCAGCGCCGGGCGGTCCCGCAGGGCGTCCAGAAGATTCGCGGCGGCGCCCGGCGCACCCTGACCGACGATCAGCGGCAAATGGTGGAACTGCGCGACGTCCTGATTGCCCACCACCTGTCCGGCACGATCGACCAGGACGTATTTCCCCTGATTCTGCCAGATCGCGAACGGCCGGCGCTCCTGCAGATTGATGATCAGCGTTCCCGGCAGCCGGCGCTCCACCGTCGCACGCTCCACCCACGGGATCGTTTCGATTCGCGCGCGGGTGTCTTCCAGCGAAAAGCCGAGGATCGGATCGCCCTTGCTGACGCCGATCGCCGCCCGCAGCATCGGTTCGGGGGTGTTGGCGCGCCCTTCGATCACGATTTCGGTCACTCGCAGGCCCGACGCGGCCGCCACGGCACCCAGCCGTTCGCGCATCGTGGTCAAAGAGCCGCCCGATCCGGCATGCGATCCTGCCGAACGGACCACGATCACGCCCAATAGACCGACGACCGAGGCCAATGCGATCCATCCCGCCGGCCGTAACAGACGGCGCTGGCGACGCAGCGCCATGCGCCAGCCCGAGGGCCGGTCGTTGACCGAATTGCGCGGCGAGAGTTTCACGCGCGGCATGCGGCATTCTCCACCATCCAGGCGCACAGTTTCGGGAAGCTCATGCCGCAGTGGGCGGCCTGCTCCGGCAGCAGCGACGTGGGCGTCAGACCCGGCTGCGTATTGATTTCCAGCAGCACCAGACGGCCGGGTTCGCCCGCGGTGTCATCGTAACGGAAGTCGCAGCGTGTGGCGCCGCGGCAGCCCAGCGCCCGATGCGCGGCAACCGCGACGTCCATCGCCTGCGTGTACGCATCCGGATGCACCGCGGCCGGAATGATGTGGCGGGACCCGCCATCCGCATATTTGGATTCATAGTCATAGAACGTGCCGGCGACGGCCTTGATCTCAGTCACCGCCAGCGCTCGGTCGTCCAGCACCCCAACGGTCAGTTCGCGGCCCGGAATGAACTCCTCTACCAGCGCGGTCGGCCCGAATGTCCAGCTTCGCGCGATCTCGGCACGCCGGTTGTCGCCGCCGCGCACCACGGTGACGCCAACGGACGATCCTTCGTTCACCGGCTTGACGACATAGGGCAACGGCAACGGGTCGGCGGCTTCAAGGTCGGCTATGGCCACCATGCGGCCGGGCGCGACGGGCAAACCGGCCGACACGAACAGTGCTTTTGCCGCCTGCTTGTCCATTGCGAGGGCCGAGGCGCGCACGCCGGAATGGGTGTAGGGAATGCCGAGCCAATCCAGCACGCCCTGGATTGCGCCGTCCTCACCGAAACGACCGTGCAGCGCGTTGAACACGACGTCGGGCTTCGGGGTCAGCGCCGCGATCACCGCGCCCAGATCGTGGCCGACATCGACCGGATCGACCTCAAAACCAGAGTCCCGCAGTGCGGCGATCACCTGGATGCCGCTGGACAGGCTGACCTCGCGTTCGGCGGAGATGCCGCCATACAGGACCACGACGCGGGTCATGCGCT
>JAYUEJ010000604.1:0-4045 GCA_043739265.1 Rhodopila sp.
GAGTTCTTCGACACGCGCTGCCCGTATTGCCGCAAGCTGGAGCCGGTGATGGACGGCTTCCTGGCGAAGGATCGTCATGTCCGTCTGGTGTATAAGGACATGCCGATCCTGGGGCCGGCCAGCGTGCTTGGAACCAAGGCGCTGCTGGCGGCGCAGCGGCAGAACGCCTACACCAGGATGCGGGACGCGGTGATGAAGCTGCCACCCGACACGACCCTGCCGCAGCTTGAAACCGCCGCCCGCTCGTTGGGACTCGATTGGGCGCGGATGGCGCGGGATATGGATGATCCGGCGGTGCAGGCGCGGATCGACGCGAATTTGAAGCTGGCGCACGATCTGGGCATTCAGGGCACGCCGGCGCTGGTGATCGGTAACGATCTGGTGCCGGGTGCCGTGGATCTGCCGGAACTGCAGAAGTTGGTGGCCGCCGCCCGGCGCGGTTAGACGCGGGGCGTCCTGGTTGCTTCGAGACTCCGGCGATGGATGCCGTCGTCTAACCGTCGCTTGTGGCGCGCAAGACGTACATCAGGGGAATCGATGGTTTGTCCGGCGGCATACGCCACATATGGTCCGGGGTGGGCTGCATTCTGTCCCAGGTGCGCAGCACATCGCGGTCGAACTCGCGGAGTTCATCGATCCGAAGTCCGCTTTGTGCGAGTGCCGTAACGACCTGCCCGAACGGATGATTCCATTGTATGGTCGGGGTCGCGGCGGAAGGGATGGAGGTATCGGCGTATTCGACGCCGCCTGCTTCGCGATATCCTTCGGGCGGCGTGAAGTAACTGTCGCGGATGTCAATCTCACCCGGCGCGCCGCCTTCGATCATCCATTTCACCGGGTGGAACTCGAACAGATAGAGTTGACCGCCGGGGCGCAAAAGGTCGTGCACGACCTTCGCCCATCGTTGCATGTCCGGAATCCAGCATAGCGCACCGACACCTGTATAGACGAGGTCGAAGGTGCGATGGTTCACTGCGGCCGGTGCGTCATACACGTCCGACGTCACGAATGTCGCGTCGATCCCGATATCCCGCGCGAGTTGCCTGGCGGCCTGGACCGCCGGTTCGGAGAAATCCACGCCGGTCACATTGGCTCCGAGCCGCGCCAGCGACAAGCTGTCGAGGCCGAGGTGGCACTGGAGGTGGATGATATCCTTACCGGTGACGTCCCCAAGGTCTTCGATTTCGTGCGGTCGCAGCGACGTCCGGCCAGCCTTGAATCCGGCCACGTCGTACGCCCGGGAGGTCAGGTGCAGCGGAACCTTTGCATTCCACATCGTTCGGTTTTGTTCGCGCCAGGATGGTTGGTCGGGCATTGGCGTCGGTTTCCTTGTTTGCTGTCACGGACTGTCGGGTTGGATGATTCAGAATAAATTTCGGCAAACCGGAGGCGAAAAATCCGAGAGTCGTTCGAAGCCGCGTGTGGTGCCGGTCGGATCGGATTCACGACCGTTGCAGTACGACCTTGTTCTGCTGGATAATCGCCCGGAACGTCACGCTCGTCGTCGCCCAATCCACTACATCCACCCGCCAGGGCAGATCGGATTCAGAAAAACTCTCTTCCAGCGCCGCGCTGATCCGCCAGGGCAGCGGCGTATCCGAAATGATCGCCAGATCGAGATCGGAATACGGTTTGGCCGTCCCTTTGACGCGGGAGCCAAAGGCCCAAACTTCGTGCCGCGGAACGTGCTCGCACAGGATATCGCGCACGATCTGCCACAGGTCGGGGCGGATATCGATCGGCGGCAGGTCAGGCATTGCGTGCTTCCAGACGTGCCAGTAACGATCGTGCATCGTTTATAAATGTCAGAGTGTCTTGATAGACTTGCCGGGCTTTCGCACGATCATAGGTATGCGCACTGACATCGCGCATTTTACGATAAAAATACCATGCCTCAACGTCGGCAATCAGGCCTTTTTCGGCGGCGATTCTCAGCACATCCCGGAAACTGGTTTGATCGACCTCATCGGGACTGTCAGAGTCCCGTTCGATTTGTCGCCTGATCATCTTGATGCTGCGTTCGTAAACGCACTCGAAATTCTGGATCACACCCGCGATCAACGTGTTCTGCACGTCCGATGACTGTTGAATGAACCATGAGCTGTTGCCCACGGCTTCCAGGGCGCCTTCCAGTGAGGCAACCGCATTGCGCAACGCGCTAAGGTCGAAAACCGGTTCGTTCATTGGGGAAACACCCTCAAGACGGGGGACTGGCAGGCTGCTAGCGGATGACTGTTATGACGATAGACCACTTTCGATCGAAGTGATCGAATTCGAAGGCCGGAAGTGCCCGTCTGGGCAAAATTTTGTGACTGCGCATATTACCCCGGTGTCACGGCCGGGCCAAGCCCCACGGCATGACGGATAAGCCATGGGGGATGAATGGTCGCCCCCGGGGGGTCCTTGGCGACCATGGCGTTCCAACGTCCTGGTTCACCCGATTGCCCTGAATGGTCGCCTTATCGTCATGCCCGGACCTGATCCGGACGCCCCCACGGACGCTGGTGTCCGTTTGGGTGTCCGGATCGAATTCCGCGATGACAATCCGAGCAATGAACCGGCTGACCAGGTCTTTCTTCTCGCGGTGGTTACGCTGAAGCGTTTTGGCTCAGGCGCACACGTTTTCGCCCAACGCGGTTTCGTAAACCCGCATCACCGCGGCGGAATCGGACTCGCCCAAACCCATGCCGCGGGCCATCCGCATCAGGTTCATCGCCTGCGGCGCGATCATGCCGGGCACGCCCAGTTCATCCGCCAATTCCAACGCCAGACGCAGATCCTTGTGCGCGAGGTTCAGGGCAAAGGTCGCCTTGTAGTCGCCGGACAATGCCTTGTTGGACATGTTTCCGTAGGCCACCGACATGCCGCTGGCGTTGCGGATGACAGAATCCAGTTTTCTCATGTCTATGCCGGACCGTTTTCCCATCATCAGCGCCTCGGCCGCCGCCGCGGCGTTGCAGAACGCCAGCATGTTGTTGATCAGCTTGGCGGTCGATCCATAGCCGATCTCGCCCATGTGGATGACCTCGCCGCTGAAGGATTTCAGCAAAGGAAGGTTCTGTTCGAAGACCGTTTCATCGCCGCCGACCATGATAACGATGGTGCCGTCGGCCGCACGCGATGTCCCGCCGGAGACGGGGGCTTCGAGCATGGCGATGCCCTTGGCCTGCATGCCCGCGTTCACCCGCTTCGCCGTGGCGGGGGAATTGGTGGACAGATCGATAAAGACCGTGCCGGGTTTGGCGTTCGCGGCGATGCCGTCAGGCCCGATTGTGACGTCCTCGACGATGCGGGGAAGCGGCAGCGAGGTGATCACCACGTCACAGCGTGACGCGACGTCGGCGACCGAGGTGGCGGACGATGCGCCCAGATCGGTGCAGGCCTTGACCGCATCGGGACTGAGGTCGAAGACCACGACTTCATGGTTGGTGTTGCGGATGATATTGCGGCACATCGGGCCTCCCATGTTGCCCACGCCGATAAAGCCAACTTTCATGTCTCGTTTCCCCTTTTGCAGCCGAACGATCCGGCGCTGGGGGGAGTGTGGCGGAAGTGCGGGCGGATGTCAGGGGGGCTGGTCCATCTCGTGTCACGCCAGTTGACCCGATTTCATCGCAAAAACGCTCTGATGCTCCGTACAAGAACAAAGTATATCTCCAGTCTATGTGCGTGATATTGAGCAATCGGCACAGTCATTGTATTGTTGCTCGGCATGTTGCCGTTCTTCTGTCGAGCGGGTGTCAGACCAGCAATTTTTTTATGCACGGAGACAGCGCGAGGGCGACGAAAGACCACCGAGAAATCGCCGCCTTCGACGCAGTGCCGCCAACGGCGGCGGCACAAAATACTTCCGGCAGCCCCGAACCGTTGTTCCAATCCACCGCTGCGTCTATCCAAAATTGCGGTCCGTCAGGTCCCAAGAAGGCGGCACAGTGCCTCTCCGTGGCGCTTCGTGGACCTCCGGCTGCCTCCGTGATGAAAATGCGGATAGAATGAACGAACGCGCGATTTGCACGCCCCCAATGCCCGGGACACCACGCGTGTC
>JAYUEJ010000605.1:0-4043 GCA_043739265.1 Rhodopila sp.
GGCGTGTCGGCGACACATCGATGCCATTGTTTCCTCCTGCCGGCCCCTGTTGCACGGAGCCCTGCATTATATGTGGGGCAGATATGCCAAAACGCCATCATGGCAATTTATTAATTTTAGTTAATTAATAGCAATGCCGCGCTTTATACCCGGCGCGGTCGATCGTTCGCAAAATCGCATCAGCAGACGAATCGGGCACGCGAAAACGCGATCCACGGCGCGGCGCCAAACCCGGGAGAGTACGCGCGGTTACAATCCGAATGAATCGCACCCGTTGCGTTTCGTTTTCCGAACCCTATCTGAAAACCTCTCTGCCACCAGAGAGGAGCCGACATTGTCCCATTCGAAACACCTGCTGCGCATCGCCGGCGCGGCTTGCCTCGCACTCTTTCTCTCGGGCTGTATTATCGCGCCGGCCTGGGGGCCCGGTCCGTATCGCCACCACCAACACTGGGGTTATTGACCACGCAGCCGCGCAGTGACACGCCGCTCTGGCGGCCGCCCGACGGCGGCGGCGGCCGTCCTGCTGGAAACTACTATCCTCAACCAGGCCACTATGGCGTTTCTGGCGGACGGCTATGCCGCGACCACCATCGAGGCGGTCGCGCGGGCCTGCGGTGTCGCCAAACGCACGATCTACGCCCGCTGGAACGGCAAGGCCGCCCTGTTCCGTTCAGTGGTGGAGCGGTTGATGGCGCGGTGGCTGTCCGGTTCCGCCGATTGGGCAGAGTTGGACAGCCTTGAAGCGGCGCTGAACCAGGCGGCGGAGCGCATCCTGGCCGTGGCGTTGACGCCGGAGGCGATCGCGTTGCACCGCCTGCTGATCGCGGAAAGCGTGCGTTTCCCTGAATTGCCGTTGATGATGCTGCAAGCCGGGGCGAGCGAGGGATCGGCGCGCATCGGCGTCCTGTTGGACCGTGCCGTTGCGGCCGGCACGCTGCCGATGCAGGACACCGTCTGGGCAGCCGAACAATTCCTGCATCTCTTGCTGGCCGGGCCGCAGCGTCGCGCGCTGGGCCTCGGCCCGCCGCTGGACGAACATCAGACCGAGACATGGCGAAAGGCCACGATCACGCTGTTTCTGGGCGGAATCAAAACCTGACGGTTGCTGTCCTGGTCAGAAAAATGTTACCGCACGGCGGCGTAAATGACAGGGATGTGCGGCTGTATGAAGCTTTTGCTGACGGGCGGGTGCGGGTTTATCGGCTCCGCCGTGGTTCGATATCTGCTGCGCAACACCGAGCATGTTGTGATCAACGTTGATAAGATGACCTACGCCGCGTCGGAAGACGCGCTGGAGGACGGTTTGCGGCATAACCGCCACCTGTTGATCAAGGCGGATATCGCCGATGCGGACGCGATGCGGCAGGTGTTCGCCACCCACGATCCGGACGCGGTGATGCATTTGGCGGCGGAAAGCCATGTGGATCGCTCGATCGACGGGCCAGCCGATTTCGTGCACACCAACGTCGTTGGCACGTTCATTCTGCTGGAGGCCGCGCGTCGCCACTACGGCGCGATGCCAGCCAACCGGAAGGCGGCGTTCCGCTTCCACCATGTCTCCACCGATGAGGTATTCGGCGCGCTGCAACACGACGATCCGCCGTTCACCGAGACCACGCCGTACGACCCGCGCAGCCCCTACTCGGCGACCAAGGCCGCGTCCGATCACCTGGTCCGCGCCTGGAGCCATACCTACAAGCTGCCGACGCTGGTTTCCAACACCTGCAACAACTATGGCCCCTGGCAATTCCCGGAAAAACTGATCCCGCTGGTGACGCTGAACGCGCTGGAGGGCAAAGACCTGCCGGTCTATGGCGATGGGTCGAACATGCGTGACTGGCTGTTCGTGGAGGACCACGCCGAGGCTTTGGTCCGCGTCCTCGAAAGCGGCACGCCCGGCGAAACCTATGCCATCGGCGGCCGCCAGCCGCGCACCAACCTGCAAGTGGTCAAGGCGATCTGCGCCCACCTGGACAGGCGAGTGCCAGATCCGGCCGGCCCGCGAGAACGGCTGATCCGCTACGTCACCGACCGCCCCGGCCACGATTTCCGCTACGAGATCGATCCGTCCCGCAGTGAGCAGGCGCTGAACTGGAAAGCCCCGCACGATTTCGAACGCGGCCTGGCCCGCACCATCGACTGGTACCTGGACAACCGCGCCTGGTGGGAGGGCCTTCGAACCGCGCGCTACGCCGGCCAACGCCTCGGGACGGGCGACAAAGAGGCAAGCCTCGGGACGGGCGATAAAGATAAGAGCCTGGGGACGGGCGGCGGCACTGAAGATAAAGGAAAAAGCACATGAAGGGCATCCTGCTGGCCGGCGGTTCCGGCTCGCGCCTGCATCCGATGACCCTGGCGGCGTCAAAGCAGCTTCTGCCGGTCTATGACAAGCCGATGGTCTATTACCCGCTCTCGACGCTGATGCTGGCGGGCATCCAGGACATCATGCTGATCTCCACGCCAGAGGACCTGCCGCAGTTCAAGCGGCTGCTAGGCGATGGCTCGCGGTTTGGCGTGCGGTTCGAATACGCCGAACAACCAAAGCCGGACGGCATCGCCCAGGCCTTCCTGATCGGCCGCGACTGGCTGCACGGTGAGGCCTGCGCCCTGGCCCTCGGCGACAACCTGATCCACGCCGATCACCTCTCCACCCTGCTGCGCGCCGCCGCCGCCCGGCCAGTCGGCGCCACCGTATTCGCCTACCAGGTGCGCGATCCGGAGCGGTATGGCGTGGTCGCCTTCGATGCCAACGGCAAAGCGGTCGAAGTGGTGGAGAAACCCGCCGCACCCACCAGCAACTGGGCGATCACCGGCCTGTATTTCTACGACCAACAGGTCAGCGACATCGCGCGCCAGATCAAACCCTCCCCACGCGGGGAACTGGAGATCACCGACCTCAATCGCGTGTATCTGGAAATGGGCACCCTGCAGGTGGAGAAACTCTCGCGCGGCTGCGCCTGGCTGGATGCCGGCACGCCCGACAGCCTGCTGCAGGCAGCGACGTTCGTGCAGACCATCCAGTCGCGCACCGGCATGCTGGTGGGCTGCCCGGAGGAAGTCGCCTTCCGCATGGGCTTCATCGACGCGGATCGCCTGCGTCATCATGCCTCGCACCTGGGAAAGACCGAACTGGGGCGGGTGCTGATGGAATTGGCTGAGGGGGAAACGACGTGAAAACCCGGGCTCTGGCGATCGCCGGCGTCAAGCTGATCACGCCGCCCCGGTTCCGCGACGAGCGGGGGTTTTTCTCCGAAACGTGGAAACAGGGGGCGTTCGCCGAGGCCGGTATTCCGGGGCCGTTCCTGCAGGACAACCACGCGGCTTCCACAGGGATCGGCGTCCTGCGCGGGCTGCATTGTCAGGTTGGGCCGAACGCCCAGGGCAAGCTGGTGCGCTGTATCAAAGGCGCGATTTTCGACGTCGCGGTCGATGTGCGGCAAGGTTCGCCGACATTCGGGCGATATGTGGGCGCGGAGATCAGCGCGGAGAATGGGACTCAGATCTGGGTGCCGGTCGGATTCCTGCACGCCTATTGCACGCTGACCGTGGACACCGAGGTGATCTACAAAGTCACCGGCGCGTACGATAAGGCGGCGGAACGCGGCGTCATCTGGAATGACCCTGATATCGGGATCGATTGGCCGGTGCCGGCGGATCAGGTGATCCTGTCCGACAAGGACAAGGTGCTGCCGCGGCTGCGGGATTTGCCGGCTTTGTTCAATCTGTGACGGTCCCGGGACAAGCTTCGGTTGAACGTCCGCGAATTGGAAACCCGAATGAACACCGATAAAATGCGCGTCCTGCGATCGAACAAGCGGACCATGCCGGCATCCCGAACGGTTGTGCATTCGGCCGTACCGGCATGACGGGACCGATCCTCGTCACCGGCGGTTCCGGCCAGCTCGCCTCCGCCCTGGCGGACGCTGCCGGAGTCCACCGGGTCGGCCGCCCTGACTTCGATTTCGACCGCCCCGAGACGATCGAGGCCGCATTCCGTGCCGCCGCGCCTCGGCTGGTGGTGAATGCCGCTGCCTACACCG
>JAYUEJ010000606.1:0-12147 GCA_043739265.1 Rhodopila sp.
GCCGGAAGCAATGGTGCAAACCCGATGGGGTCGCAGCCCTATGCCGACCCGGAAACCTGACCCATCCAGGCGTTCCACCAGATCGGCACGCCCGCCACGGGCAACGGTCTGGCCGCCAGGAATCCCTGGATCTCGTCCACGCCCATATCCCGCATGTCATTCCAGACGGCGTCGGTTTCCACGCCTTCGGCGACGACCGTGAAACCATGTGCCTTCGCCTGGCCAACCGTCTTGTCCAGGAACCGGCGCACCTCATCGGACACAAGCACGTCCTGCACCAGGACCTTATCCAGCTTCAGACTGGTGAACGGCAGTTCCAGCAACGGCGCCAGGTGCGGCACGGCGGGTCCGACATCGTCGATCGCCGCGCCGTAACCCAGGCCGCGCAATCGTTCCAGCGAACGGCGCAGCATGGGGATGTCGTCAACCGGGCGGCTTTCGGTCAGCTCGATGATGATGCTGTCCGCGGCCAGGCCGGCGGTGATCCTTTGTTCCTCCAGCCGGTCCAGCGCGGCCGGGTGCAACAGCACGTCCAACGGGAAATTCACCGACATGCGGAGGCCTCGCCCGGACAGGAACGGCCCCGCGAGGTCGGCGAATGCGATGGCCGACACCACGCTGGTGAGTTCGCCGGCCAATCCAGCCCCCTCGATCTGTGGCACGAAGCGATCCGGTGACAACTGGCCGCGTTCCGGGTGATTAAGCCGAGCCAGGGCTTCCAGCCCGACCGGGCGGCGATCGGTGACGCGGACGATCGGTTGGTAACGGGTTTCGATCATGGCGCCAGTAAGCGCCGCCCTGAGTTCGGTCAGGTCCATCGCCGGTCCGCTGGGAAGAAGGGAAGTTGCCATCAAGGCCTCTGCAACCGACCGCGGTATTACGGCCGGTATGACGCGGATATTGGACTGTCTGGTATCCGCCATACGCATTCGGCCTGCTACCCCATCTGATGGAATTATGCGAGAGAAATCCCTGTAATGAGATGTTACACCGCCGTAAATGCGGCAATTGTATCAAAATTTAAACGCCCCGGTGCCTTTTTGGGCACGCGGAGGCGCTTTGAAACCAAAATGGAAGCCTGTTGCCCTCTACCCGAGTTGAAAATTCGGCTTCCGCTTCTCGACGAAGGCGGCCATGCCCTCTTTCTGATCCGGCGTGCCGAACATCGACAAGAACAGCGCCCGTTCGTGCCGCACACCCTCCACCAGCGTCGACTCGAACGCCCGGTTGACCGCCTGCTTGCCGAACTGCACCGCGACCGGCGACAGATTGGCGATGCGGTCGGCGATTTTCATCACCTCGGCCAGCATCTGGTCGGCCGGGAACACCTTGGACACCAGGTTGGCCCGTTCCGCCTCGGCCGCGTCCATCATCCGCGCCGTCAGCACCATATCCATCGCCTTCGACTTGCCCACCGCGCGGGTCAACCGCTGCGTGCCGCCGGCCCCGGGGATGACGCCCAGGTTGATCTCCGGCTGGCCGAATTTCGCCGTGTCGGCGGCGAAAATCATGTCGCACATCATCGCCAGTTCGCAGCCGCCGCCCAGTGCGAAGCCCGCGACCGCGGCGATCACCGGCTTTTTGATGCGCGTCACGGTTTCCCACCCGGCGCCGATGAAGTCCTCCACCATGGCCGCCGGATTGGTGCGGTCGCGCATCTCCTTGATGTCGGCGCCCGCGGCGAAGGCGCGATCGCTGCCGGTGATGACAATGGCGCCGATGCCCTTATCGGCATCGAACGCCAGAAGCTGCTCACCCATTTCGCGGACCAGCGCATCGCATAGCGCATTCAGCGCGGCGGGACGATTGAGGCGGATCAGGCCGACACGGCCCCGGGTTTCGACGATGATGTTTTCATAGGTCGGCATAATGAAATCCTCCTGGACGCGGCGGATGGTTGGCCGCCGCATAAAACCACAAGGTTCATAACAGAGGTTGGCCTGCCGCACAGGGTGGGGGACCGCATGCACGGCCGGCGCATCGGGAATTGCATCCGCATCTGGTTTTCCCCGGATTTGCCCAGCGTCTGACGACGTTGTCAGCGTCTGACGACGTTGTATTCGGGCACCGGTTGCGGCTAGGACGTGTTGAAGCCGTGCCGCGGCGCACGAGCGATTGTGTTCACTCGATTTTTTGCCTGGAACATGAAGCCGGACAAGCATTTCATCGCCGCCGCCGGGATCGTCCTGGCGGCCGTTTGCCTGATCGCGCTGACCTGGGTCGGCACGACGCGCGCGATCTATGCCCAGCGTCTGGAAAACACCGCTCGGGTGACCGCGACACTCGGCAATCAGGCGCTGACGTTCACCGAACAGATCAACCGCCAGATCCTGGCGTTGGATCAGACCCTGCGGATCCTGGTGACCGCGTGGCAGAGTAATCCCCGCGGCTTCGATCTGGAGGCGTGGCGGACCCAGGCGGCGGTGCTGAACGGTCTGAGCCGCGACATGGTCCTGGCCGACGAGCATGGCATCATCCGGCAGTCCTCGGTTAACGAAGCGATCAATCAGAACGTGTCCGGTCTGGATTATTTCCGCGCCCTGGCGGATCCCACCGATCCCAACGACCGGCCCAATACCGCCCCGGGCGATCAGATGTATATCGGCCCCGCCACCATCGACGGCATCATGCGGCAATGGCACATGAACGTTGCGCGGGCCCTGCATTACCCCGACGGATCGTTCGCCGGCGTGATCGACGCCGACTACCGGATTGCCGCGATCACCGATGTCTTCAGCCAAACTGACCTTGGCATCGGCGCCTTCGTGACACTGGCCGGCCTGGACGACGGCAAGTTGCGCGGCGCGGTCGGGCCGGCGACCGTCGATCCCGACGCCAGCGTCGGCGAAACCGCGATGTTCGCGGCCATTCGCAATGCCAACAGCGGCACCTGGACCGGCCCATCGGCCAACGACGCGGTGCTGCGCATCCACGCCTTCCGCCACATTCCCGGGCGCAACCTGGCGGTGATCGTGGCGATGAGCGAGGACGAGGCGATGCGTCCAGCCAACGCGTGGCGCCAGCAGGCGGACATTTTCGCCAGTTGCATCACCGGTTTGCTGATCGGCCTGGCGTTGCTGCTGATCCAGGGCGCAAGGCTCGCCCGCCGCCGCGAAGCCCTGATGGTGGCGGATCGTGCCACGCTCGCCGCGTCCAATGCCCAGCTTGAGGTCGCCCGAGCGCTGGCGTCCGCGAAGGCCGAACAATTGGAGGCGACGTTGGCGGGCATGAGCGACGGCGTGTCCATGGTCGATGCGCATATGTGCCTGGTCGAGTGGAATGCCCGGTTTCCCGAAATCGCCGGGGTTCCGGCCGAAATCTTGCGCGTCGGGTTGCCGATGGAGGAACTTCTTCGCGCGCAGATCCGAACCGGGCAATTCGGCCTGGTCCCCGATCCGGAAGCCGAGGTGGAGCGCCGGATGGTTCGGTTGCATGCCGCGCGGTTCGGTGTGGTGCAACGCCAGCGGCCGGATGGCCACACGGTGGAACTGCGGCGTAACCGGCTGCCCGATGGCGGGTTCGTCACACTCTATGCCGATGTCACCGAACACAAGCTGGCCGAGGACGCCCTGCGCCGCGCCCGGGCCGCCGCCGAAACGGCGAACGCCGAGAAATCGCGTTTCGTGGCGATCGTCAGTCACGAAATACGCACGCCGCTGAACGCACTTCTCAACACGATCCGATTGTTGAGCGACAGTGTCCTGGGGCCCGCACAGCAATCCCTGCTGGCGATCGCGGGTCAGTCGGGGGACGTGTTGCTGGGACTGATCAACGACATCCTGGACATGTCGCAGATGGAAGCCGGGAAGCTGTCGATCCGGCCCGGTCCGTTCGCGCTGCGGCCGCTGTTGGACAGTTGCGCCGAGGTGTTCGCTGGCCAGGCGGCGGACCGTGGCATGACCATTCGCGTCGGCATCGCGGACGGCACCCCGGCGACGCTGATCACCGATTCGAACCGGCTGCGTCAGGTGCAGCTCAATCTGCTGGCGAATGCGGTGAAATATGCTCGCCCTGGTGAAATCGGCCGTCCAAGCGAGATTTGGTTGACGGCGGAACCCGGCGAAGGGGCCGATGCGGCGGTTCGGATGACCGTACGGGACGACGGTCCTGTCATCGCACCCGAAGCGCGGGAGCGGCTGTTCCGGCCGTTTTCGCGGCTCGACCGCCCGGCCGGGGAGGATGCGGCGGGGAGCGGCCTCGGGCTATCGATTTGCCACCATTTGGTAACCTTGATGGGCGGCGCGATCGGGTGCGAACCCTGGCAGGCGGGTGACGGGCGGGAAGGCAATACATTCTGGATCACCCTGCCTGCCGCCGTTTTGTCAGTTGGTTCCGGGTCGGGCCAGGCGGATGGTTCGATCGCGGCGGACTCGCCCCCTGGCTCGGCGGCTGACCCGGCGCCTGGCCCGGCGCCTGGCCCGTCGCTTGGCCCGGCGGGGGATTTGCCGCCTGCGCTGATGGATCTGCCCCGCCGCAAGCTGCCTCGCACGAAGGTGCTGCTCACCGAGGACATCGTGGCGAACCAGCTCGTGACGGCGACCCTGCTGCGCCGTGAGGGCCATCAGGTGGATATCGCCGCAAGCGGACCGGCCGCGATCGCGGCGGTCAAAACCACTCCTTACGATCTGGTGTTCATGGACATCGTCATGCCGGGCATGAACGGGCAAGAGGCGACGCGGATCATCCGCGGCTTGCCGGAACCGGCCGGCTCGGTGCCGATCATCGCGCTCACCGGCCATGTCGGTTCGGATGATGATGCGAATTTCAAGGCGGCCGGCATGGATGGAGTTATTGGGAAGCCGGTGTCGTTGGCGGACCTTCTCGGCGTTTTGCATGCACATGTCTGGTCCGGGCGTTCGGTTGGCGGCGAACCGGCGGTGCCGGGGGACGAGTCCGGGATCGCGAAACCGGCTGGCACCAGTTCCGTGCTGGCTGACGACCGGATCAAAGAGCTGCGGACCAATCTGCCGCCCGAGACGTTCGCGACCCTGGTTGAAGAGTGCCTGCTCGATATGGACAACCGGCTTCCGGCGTTGCGGCGCGCGCTGACCGCGGGCGCGCCGGCGGCGATCACCGTGCATGCCCACGCGATGGTCGGAATGGCGGCGGGATATGGCATGGCGACGCTCGAAGTTCGGCTGCGGACCATTTTGGACGCGGCGGCGGATGGCGATCTTAGCGTGCTCGGGTCGTCGGTCGTCGCGGGGTTGGAGACCGACTTCAACGCCGCCGCGCAAGCCCTGCGGGGACTCCTGGGACGCCACGCGGTTCGGTAGCGACCAGCAAAGCGCGGCGCGCGGATCATGCGACACCGCATCGCGGTAAACCGGTACGCCCCTTTCGCCGAACCGTTGGTTATTCATCCGATTGCCCCGGGCTCGATATTTTCACCGGTTGACTGGCTGCATTAACCCTTTGTTTACCTTTTCAGGAATAAGCTATGCCTTATGTTGTCACCTGCGACATTCATTGGCATCGCGAAAGCCACCGCCCCCGTCAGCCCGCCGCACCCCGCCCGGCCGGCCACGATTCAGCCGGCACGGGTGCCGGGTACCCTGCAACCGTCAGCACCGATCGGGCAGCCGGCAGCCCCGGTCGGCCAGTCGCCACAACATCCAGCGGCGACAGGATCAGCGGCGACAACGGGGTCCCCCCCACGCAACCTGCCGCGTGGGTCACTGTTGGATCTCAGCGTATAAACCCCGCACGCGTCCGATTGCCGCTTGATCTGCGCCGCCCGACGCGCCACGCTACGTCCGATGTCCACGTTTGTCCGCCGTACTCCCGAAGGTGAGGACCGCGAGCGCCGGGTATGCGCCGATTGCGGTCATGTGGATTACGAAAATCCCAAAGTGGTGGTTGGCTCCGTGGTGGTCGCCGATGGCCATGTGCTGATGTGCCGCCGGGCGATCGAGCCGCGCAAGGGGTACTGGACGCTGCCGGCGGGATATATGGAATTGGGCGAAACCCTGCAGGAAGGCGCGGCGCGCGAGGCGCTGGAGGAGGCCGAAGCCACCATCACGATCGGGGGCATCCTGGGCGTTTTCAGCATTGCCCGCATCGGCCAGGTGCAGGTGATTTTTCAGGCCCGATTCAGCGATGACGGGCCGCCGGCGTTCGCGCCGGGGCTGGAAAGCCTGGATGTGCGCCTGTTCGCGCCGCACGAAATCCCCTGGGAGGAGATCGCCTTCCCGTCTGTGCATTGGGCGCTGAATGCCTGGCTTGCGTTGGGTTCCGGGTGGCAGGGCCAACCGGTCGGCAACCCTGCCGACGACCGGCGCGGCATGAACCGGATGCCGCCGTCCGGTTCCGCGGCCGAGACCGCGCCATGAAATGCCGGTTGCCGGCGGCGTCTTTACTGGCGGTGTTGCTGACGATGGCGGCAGCGACCCCGACGTTCGCGACGGTGACATTAGCGACGGTGACATTAGCGACTGGGGTGACAGCGACTGGGGTGACAGCGACGGGGGCGGCGGAGCTGCCGGTGCCGCCCCGTCCGCCGGCGCGCCCACCTTCAGGGGAAATCGCTGCCATGCCCAACTTCGACGCTCATGCGCCGGTCGCGCCAGCATCGGACAAGCCGAGTATCGGCGTTAAACTGTTCCGAGCCAAGACCTATGACCCCAGCCTGGGATTCGCGCCGGGCTCGCAGTATCAGACGAGTGAGGATCGCAAAATGATCCAGACCCCGGGCTTCAGCGTCAGCGTGCCGCTGCGATAGGTCCTGGATCAGCCCCCGGGCATCAACCGTTCGTTCACCCTGCTGGTTTAGAGCGTTTTCACGGTGACTGGAATCCCGCCCGCCCCCGTCATGGCACGGCTTGTCCGGGCCACCTCTCGCGGCCCGTGTGCTGGTATAGGCTCGGACAACCCATGCCATGACGATAAGGAGGCGGCTCACCTTTTCCAGTCAGCCTGAAAATGCTCTGGCGAGGGGGCTGGCGTTGGCATCCCGCCAATGCCGGCAACGCCACGGAGCCAGCGACGCGATCGTCCGCTTACGGAAATGGTTTCACTGTCGGATGGGACCCAGGTTACTCTCGGAACATCTCATCAATCCGATATCGTGAATACTATGTGACTTCTCCGTCAACCATCGGCAGTTCCATGGCTTATTTATATATTAACGTAACGGTCGCGAAATTGTGAAAGGAGGTCGAAGCACAATGCTCTCGCCTCCCACCACGAAACTGTGTTCCTTACGGGTTCAGTATCGGCATGATGCCTTAAGGAAATCACGCGGTGACAATACCGGTGCAAAAACCAAAGCAGGGGCAAAGGGTCGCGCATTGCGTACTATGAAGCGAGCGGTCAATTTGGCGGCATATCAGGTATCAGGCCGTTTGACAGCGGTGCATCGGGGTTTGCCGCGATGAAGCTCTCGACACGGCTTGTGCTGCTGGTCCTCGGGTGCCTGTTGCCGATTCTGACGGCGCAGGTCTATTCGCAGGTCAACCTTTATGCCGAACGCCATGAGCAGCTTAGCGGCCTCGTGCTGCGCCAGGCAGAATTGGCAAACGCCGACATCAGCAGCATTATCGACGGTGTCCACCAACTTGGCACTACGGTGCGGCAGTTTACCTCCGTACGGGCGTCCGGCGACCGTTGCGCGGAACGCCTGACCGCGGTGCGGCAAAATCTGGCTCAATACCGCTTCCTGGCTGTGTTCTCCGCGGCAAATGGAGACCTGCTTTGCACGTCGGACGGCGTGCCGCCCGGATTGTCGGTAGCCCAACGCTCCTGGATGACCGCCTTGCTGTCCACACAGGATCTGTCGGTCGGCAGCATGGTGGCGGACGCGGGCCAGAACAGCCGGTTCCTGCCCATCGCGGTCCACATGGCCGGCGTTGGCCCCGGCGATCCGGCTACCGTGCTGGTGGCGGCGCTCGACACCGACTGGCTGGCCGGTCATCTCGACAGTGCCAAGGTTGACCGAGCACCCGGCATGTCCCGGGCAGCCACCATCATCGCCGACCGGGATGGCACGATCGTCGGCCGGGTGCCGGACGCCGCGGATTGGGCGGGACGGCCGGTGCCGGATTGGTTCCGACCGCTGATCAATCGCAAAAGCCAGGGCGTCGCGACGATCGTCGATCCGCAAGGGCATTCCTTCATCGCTGGTTATGTACCAAATACTTCGCCAAGCAGTGGGTTGCCAATTAGCGGACTGCCAACCAGTGGATTGATGGTACTCGACGTCCTGGCGCTGCCGGACCTGACCGCCGATATCGACCAGGCGACGTATCAGGATCTGCTGGTGATCGGCGGCGCTGCCTGCGTCGCGCTTATCCTCGCCTGGGTCGCCGGTCGCCGCTTCATCTACCAGCCGACCGCCGCGCTGCTGCAGGCGGCGCAGAAATGGCGGGAAGGCGACCTGAGCGCGCGCGCCAGTGTGACGGACCCGGGCTCCGAGTTCTCCGCACTCGCGCAATCGTTCAACGCGATGGCGACCGGACTGCAGGCGCGGGCGATGGAACAGCGCATGCAATCGAGCTTTCTGGAAAATCAGGTCGCCGAACGCACCCGCGAACTGTCGGACAGCAACAACCGCTTGCAGGTGGAGATCGCCGGCCGCGAAAGAACCGAGGCGGCATTGCATCAGGCCCAGAAACTCCAGGCCGTTGGCCAGCTAGCCGGCGGGATAGCGCATGATTTCAACAATATGCTGGCGACCGTGCTGGGCAATCTGGAACTGATGGAACGGCGGGTCTCCCAGGCCGCCGATGACTGGACCGGACCGGACACGGATCGGCTGCAGCACCTGATCGAGCGTGCCACGGGGGCGGTGACGCGAGGCGCACAATTGACGGCTCGGCTGCTCGCGTTCTCCCGCCGCCAGCGCCTGGCGGCCCGTCCGACCGACGTCAACGCGCTGTTGCATGAGCTGATCACGCTGGCGACGAGCACCTTGGGGCGACGGGTGCAAGTGGTGTCCGAGCTTGCCGAGGACCTGTGGCCGGCGATGGCCGATCCCAGCCAGGTGGAAGCGGCGATCCTCAACCTTTGTCTGAACGCCAGGGATGCGATGCCGGAAGGCGGGCGCCTGACGATCCAGACGAAGAATATAACGATCGAACCGGGCAGCGTTGCGCATGCCGGTGATTCCGATTTGTCGTCTGGCGGCTATGTGCAGGTATGCATCTGCGACACCGGCATCGGGATGTCGCCGGAGGTGAAAGCGCGGGCGTTCGACCCATTCTTCACGACCAAAGGACCCACCGCCGGTTCCGGCCTCGGCCTCAGTCAGGTCTATGGCATGGCCCGTCAATCCGGCGGCAGTGTCGCGATCGAAAGCACGCCGAACGCCGGAACGCGGGTGACCCTGTCGCTGCCGCGTGCGGCGACGGCCGAGGCAGCCAAGACCGCGACGGTTCCGCACCGGGGCGATCTTCGTATCAGCGGCATGCCGGATTCGTTGGTCCTGGTGGTGGATGACGACCACGCGGTGCGGCAGGTGACGGTGGAGATGGCGCGTGATCTTGGCTGCGACGTGGTTCAGGCCTCGGGTGGGGAACAGGCCCTGGCGTTGCTGGACAAACTACCCCAGCCACCGCAGTTGATCCTGCTGGACTACGCGATGCCGGTGATGAATGGACTGCAACTCGCCCGGGCGCTGCGCGAGCGCGGGGTGACGGCGCCGATCGCGCTGGTGACGGGCTATGCCGAATTGTCGGAAGCGGACGTCGTGGCGGGCGAACTGGCGGGTTTGCTGCGCAAGCCGTTCACGATACGGGAGTTGCAGGAGTTGCTGAAACAGCTTCGCGCGGCGGCGGGTGCCGACGTGCTTTGCCTTGAGACGGGCCTGGCGGGACGCTGACCGGAGAGCGGCGTAAGCCGATCCGATCCACCGGGGTCGGGACGCGTTTTCGGCCGGTTTCAACGCCGACGCCGGTTACCAGACGAAACGCGGCACAGTCGCGACCGGAACGACACCGGCTTCGCGAGCCGTCGCTTCGGCTTTGACGGTGTCAAAGGTTCCGGCGGATGTCCTGAGTTCGGCGCCGTGAATGCCGTCCAGCACCCAGCAAGCGGCCAGGTCAACGCCGGCCGCCCCGGCGATATCCGTATGCAGCGAGTCACCGACGGCCAGGACCTCCCGCGGTGGCAGGCCGAGTTGTTCGAGTACGGGCTGATAGATGGCGGGGTCGGGTTTGCCGAGGGAGCGGACATCGCCGCCAAGCTGTTGATACCGAACCGCGAGGGCGCCGGCGCACAGCACGCGCACGCCGCCGCGGATGACTTCCAGGTCGGGATTGCCGCAGATCATCTTCAGTCGGTGACGGGCGCATTCGGCCAGAATCGGTTCGAACTCAGCCATGTCGCTGGGGTTGCGATGGTCGTCGGGGCCGGTGTTCAATACGAAATCGGCTTCAGCCGGTGTGTTCACCACCACTAACGGGAGGCCCTGAAGTACCGGCCGATCGCGTTCGGGTCCGAGGTGGAAAACGCGGATGCCGAGTTCGGTCCACCAAAGATCCGGGGGATTTTTCAGGGCGCGTCGCACCGCCTCACCACTGGTCAGGATGCCGGTGTAGAGCGAGTCCTCGATGCCCATGCGGCGCATCATCGTCTGCACCGCATCGTTCGGACGCGGCACGTTCGACAGCAAAAGGGTCCGCTTTCCCGCCGCGCGAAGCTGCGTCAGGGTTTCCACGGCATGCGGGAACGCATCGACCCCATCATGGATCACGCCCCACAGATCCAGCACGAAGCCGTTGTATCGTTCGGCCAACGGGGCAAATCGCGAAAAATGTTCCATCAAACTTGCTCCGCTAATTCTTCTGCCCGTACCCCGACCGCATCCTGCACGGTCGCGAAGCCCGTCTCACGCAGGGCCACCAGAAGTTGTGCTTTCAGTCTCGGGATCAACGCCGGGCCGTGCAACGCGAAGCTGCTGTAAAGCTGCACCAGCGAGGCGCCGGCCTGGATTTTCGTCAGCGCGTCGCGGCCGGTGAAAACGCCGCCCACGCCGATCAAAACCAGGCGCCCACGGGCCAGCATACAGGCGCGCGCCAGCATGGCCGTGGCGAGCGGCTGCAACGGCAGACCGGACAGGCCGCCGGATTCACGAGCATGGGGAGATCGCAGGCCGGGGGGGCGAGAAATCGTGGTGTTGCCGACGATGAGGCCTTGAACCCCCTCCTCCACACAGGTTTCGACGACCGCGGCCAGACCGTCCCGGGAGAGATCGGGGGCGATTTTCACCAGGATCGGCGGTCGGCCGGCGATCGTTGCGACCGCCCGAAGAATCGCACGAAGCTGGGCCTCGGTTTGCAGATCGCGCAGACCGGGCGTGTTGGGCGAGGAGACGTTGATGACGGCGTAATCGACCAGTTTGCCGACCGCCGCGATCAACGCCTTGTAGTCGCGAACCGGGTCGGCGCCTGCCTTGTTGATGCCGACATTGGCGCCGAGCGGGATGGTCCGGCCGGAGAGCCGGGCGAGATTTCGCACATAAACCGCGAGGCCCAAATTGTTGAAGCCCAGGCGGTTGATGACGCCGCGATCCTCGGTCAGGCGAAAGATACGCGGCCTTGGATTGCCGGCTTGCGGAAGCGGCGTGACGGACCCTGTCTCGACGAAGCCGAAACCGAGCCGCAAGAGCGCCGGACCGGCGGCGGCGTTTTTGTCGAAACCGGCGGCAAGGCCGATGGGGTTGCTGAACCGTCGCCCGAACGCGGTGACGCCGAGCGCCGGATGGTCGGGTTCGGTGACGTTCGGCGCCAGTCCCAGGGCCAGCGCCCGAAGCGCCAGGGTGTGCGCCGTTTCGGGGTCGAGAAGACGCAGGAGCGGCAGGGCCGCGGATGTGAGGAAAGAGCGCATGGGGCCGCGCTTATGCCCTCAACCGGTGTCGGCCGAAAGGGCGAAACGTCCTGTACGGCAGGGCAATCGGGTGAATAAACAAAGTTGAAACGCCAAGGTCGCCAGGGCACCCAAAAAGCTGATGGATGAGTACCGGGACGCCTGGGGGACCGGCTGATGGCAGCCACGTCTCGGTGTTGGACGGTGAACGCGGTATCCTGGCGTTCCTGGCGTTCCATCAATCGGCCAGTCGTTGTATTGCTGTCCGGTGTCTCGCCGTTGTTCTGTGGAGTGGGTGTCAGGCCAGGAATTTTTTTGCACGGAGACAGCGCGAGGGCCGCGAAG
>JAYUEJ010000607.1:0-4042 GCA_043739265.1 Rhodopila sp.
GTAATCGTCGCCATACACATCCAGCGCCGCCCGGCGCCCGAGTGCCGCATCGATCACCAGCGGGATCAGATGCGATTCCGGCCGGTGGTCCTCGCCCAAACGCCCGCCCGGATCGGCACCGGCGGCGTTGAAGTACCGTAGGCGAGCATGCCGGAGTCCATGCACCTGTCCGGCCCAGCGCAAGGCCCGTTCGATCATCCATTTGCTATCGCCATAGGCCGACTGAGGGTCGATCGGCGCGTCCTCCGGGATCGGTGCATCGCTATCCAGGTTGAACAACGCGGCGGTGGACGACAGTACGAACCGCCCCACGCCATGTCGCACGCAGGCATCGATCAGCCGGATGCCGTTGCCGGCGTTGTCCAGCAGATAGCGCATCGGCATGCGCATGCTCTCGCCGACCTGTGACAGGGACGCGAAATGGAACACCGCGTCCCACGTTCCGTCGTCCAAAACGGTGTCGATCGCCGCCGCGTCCGCGAGGTCCGCGACGACCAGGGCGGCCCCCGGTGGCACCGCCGCGCGATGTCCGGTGCGCAGGTTGTCAAGCACCGTGACCCGATCGCCCCGGTCCAGCAGCGCCGCGACCAGATGGCTGCCGACGTAACCGGCCCCGCCGGTGACCAGAAAACGTTGTGTCATAGCGCCCTACCTCCGGAAATACGCTTTGTAGCGGCGGTGATATACCCCCGCATCGGCGTACCCGGAACGAAGATGCACGCGCGTATCCACCCTTGTCAGCACTGTTCCGATAATTTTGGCGTGCGCATCGCGCAGCACCTCCAACGCACGCAGCAGGGTCTGGGTCTGTGTGGAGCGCCAGCGGACGCACAGAAGCGTGGCATCGGCGAGCCCGGCCGCCACCCGTGCCTCGGTCATCGCCTCGACCGGTGGAATGTCCAGCAGCACAAGGTCGTAATGATCGCGCACCTCGGCCAGGAGTTGCCGCATCTTATCCGACAGGAACAGGCTGAGGACGTCGCCGCCTGGTTTTCCCGCGCTGATGAATCCCATACCGGTGATCGGATCGGACTGGACCACGTCGGCCCACTTCGCCTCACCCCGTAGGACGTCCATTAGTCCGGGCGCCGGTGATCGGGGTTCGCGCAATCGGGGTTCGGTATGACCCCGCTCGGTTTCACCCATGAGGCGGTGTTGAAACGACGCCTGCCGGACATCGCATTCGATCGCCAGTACGCGTTCCCCACCCAGTTGCGCGGATCGCCCCAGTGCCAGGGTCAGCAGGGATTTGCCTTCAGCGGGGCGGGCGGCGGTGATGGCGATAATTTGCGGATGGTCGATATCCAGCGATACGCTGGCGCGCAGCCAACGGATTTGTTCCGCGAAGGCGGTCAATGGCCGGCGGACGACATAGTCGTGGACCTTCAGATGGCCCAGAGCGCGTTTGCCGGCTTCGGGGATCAAGGCCAGACAGGGCAGGCCGGTCAGGTGTCGCAGCGCGTCGCCGCTGTGCAGCGTGCTGTCGGTAAGCTGCAACACATACACCAGCAACAACCCCAGGAAGATCGCCGCAGCCATCGAAGCCGCGAGGGCCTGCGCGGTGCGCGGAAAAGTTGGGTGAGCGGGGGGAAGTGCCTGCGATATTTCATGCGCTTCCGAGGATTCGATCGCCGCCTGCTGCGCGGTCTGCTGGATGCGCTCCAGCACCGCCTGCAACTGCCCGCGTGCCGCATCCAGGTCGCGTGTCATGGCGTTCAACGGGATTTGCGCCCGCGCCGATTTTTCAGCCGCCGTTTTCGCCCGGGCCAGAACCTCCTCCAGACTTCCCACACGATCGGTTGCCGCGTGCTGCTCCGCCTCCGTCGCGGCCACGACGCGGACGATTTCCGCCGCCAGGGCACGCTGGCCATCGGCGTATTGGCGGGCGAGACTCTTCAGTTCTGGATGGGCGTTGCCGAACCGGGTCTGCTGCGCGTTGATCTGACCGGAAAGCTGCTCCTGCACCGAACGAAGCTGCGCCACCGACGGCGCCAGCGCTGCCTGGGCCTGGGCGCCGATCCGCCCGCGCGCGGCGTCGAGCCGGGCATTCGCGGCGGCGCGTTCCGACTGGGCTTTGACGAGATCCTCGGTCAGATGGGTGATTTCCTCGGTATCGGTGCCGGCGTGCATGCCCTGGCTGAGCGCGTGTTCGCCGCGGTAGGCGGACATGCGCTCCTCAGCCTGGTTCACCTGGCGGCGCAGGGCGGCGGCCTGCTTGTCAAGCAAGGCCGTGGCGGTTTCGACCCGCCGGTGTTTCGCCGCGTATTGGTCCTTGATGTAGGCGTCCATCGCGTTGTTCACCGCCGCCGCCGCCACCATGGGATCGTCTGCGACGAAGGTGACCTCCACGACGTGGGAGAACCGCACGGCGGACGCGTGCAGCGCGTCTTGCACCTCTTGCAGGGTCCGGTCGCGCGACCGGTCCAGTGTCGGACCATAAACCGTATCTTCCGGCGGCGCGTCGGTTTCCATCCCCAGCAGCCCGCGCAGCCCGACCTTCATCCGGTGGATGAAACCGGGGGGGCGTAGCAGCACGTTGAATGCGGGATTGGCGAACAGATTGCCGCGTTCGGCGACTTTTTGGGCGATATGCAGGCTGTGCAGAATTTCCGCCTGACTGGCCATCATCGCTTCGGTGGTTGGCGTGTCGCGCAGGATGCTTTGCAGCTCCCGCGGCTTGTATTCGCTCGGATCGTAAATAAGCGAACCGGTCGCCGTGTACAGGGGCGTGATTTGTTGGAGTGTCAGCCAGGCACCGAGCGGCACCAGCAGGATAACGGCAATCAGCGTCTTGCGGCGCTGGCGAACCGCCGTGAGAAACCCCGACAGGCTGTCCCGCGACGCACCGCCCGATGGTTCGGCAGCAGCCAGCCGGCCGTCCCGGTTGGGGAAGGCGCCGGCTGCCGCGGTATCGGCGGGCCTGTCGAGCATCCGCGTGATTCGGCCTTTTTGGTCGTGCCTCGGACGTTCTGCTCCGGGACGGGGTGAACATGAACGCCTTGGTAGTCCGAAAATGTTTAAGATTTCCCTAACGAGCCGGGTGTAATCCTCGGCGTGGGGAAATTGCCGCTCGCGGCCATATCGGCATGGTTCGGCTTGTCCAGGTCGCCTATACAGGATTTTGCCGCGACGAATGGTTCGGACCAGCCGAACCATGATGAAATCAGAACAGCGGCGACCGGTTCATATCTGGACCGCGAGGGAGACGAGCCAGATGACGGACGTGCAATCGGTGTATCAACGCGGCCTCGACGGCCCGCCATCGGGGCCGAACAAGCGCGGGACCAGGCGCGTGGCGGTGATCGGGGCTGGGGCCAGCGGCCTGTGTTCGGCGAAATACCTGCTGCAAGCGGGCTTCGATGTGACTGTGTTCGAGATCGGCAGCCAGATCGGCGGCATGTGGTGCTACAACAACGACAGCGGCCGGTCCTCCGCCTATCGCACGTTGCATATCAACACTTCGCGGGGGGTGACCCGGTTCAGCGATCTCGACTTCGATGACGAGACCCAGCCATTCCCCGACCATGTCGACATGCATCGCTATCTCGGCAAATACGCCGATCACTTCGGCGTCACGCCGCGGATCCGGTTCAACAGCCGGGTGGCGCGGGTCCGCCCGGCGTTCGATCCGGCCTGCGAGCCGGCGAAATGGGAACTGGAGCTGGCCGACGGCTCGGTCGAGAGTTTCGACGCGGTGATCGCGGCGACCGGACACCTGACCCGGCCGCTGCACGTGCCGATGTTGCAGGGCTTCGCCGGGCAGTATCTGCATTCGCATGACTACCGCGAACCCGAGCCCTATGTCGGCAAGCGGATCTGCGTGGTCGGCGTCGGCAACAGCGCCTGCGATATCGCCGCCGATATCTGCACGGCGACGGCGTCGACGACGATGTCGGCGCGATCCCCGGTTCTGTTGATGCCGCGCATGTTTCTCGGCGTGCCGACGTCGCGCGTGCTGGGCAAGATCGAAAAGCCCTGGATGCCCTGGCCGATCAGGCGCTGGTGCCGCGAAATGATTGCCCGCATGGCGCATGGCCGCATG
>JAYUEJ010000608.1:0-4029 GCA_043739265.1 Rhodopila sp.
TGTTTACCGCACGAAGTCGGTCCTGACCCCGGCGCCAGATGTGAAGCCGAGGCCCGGCGGGATACAGAAACCTGTTTCGGAAAGTAGTATAATCCCGAACACGAAGCCGCGCACGACCAAGCTCTACGAACCAACAAAGGAACGGCCTACGCAGGACGAAGCAGAGCGGAGGAGGCTATGAGAGCAGGGTTATGCGATATCGAACCGTGTGCAGGAGGCGATCAAGGTCACTGCGGCCAAACCATAATCAGGTGCTTGGATTCTCTGGCTCCTTCTGGCAAAAGACCCCGATTGCCGGGTTAGCACAGCGGTAGTGCAGCGGTTTTGTAAACCGAAGGTCGGGGGTTCAAGTCCCTCACCCGGCACCAGCGAAGCCCTACCCCAGCGCCAAAGCCAACGCCAACCCAGCCGCCGCCTGCACCGGATCGATCACCGGCAACCCCACCGCGTCCCGCACCGCCGTCCGATGATGGGCCATCCCCGTGCAACCCAGGATAATCGTCTCCGCCCCCATCGCGGCCAGCTCCCGCCCGGCCGAAATTAGCGCCGCCCGAGCAGCGTCGGGGTCCAGCAGCGCGTCCAGCGACACATTCATCGCCACCTCCCCCGCCAGTCGGTCCTCCAGCCCGATCGCCCGCAGCGCCGCCCGATGCCGTGCCTTGGACGACTCGACCAGCGCGATCACCCCGAACCGCTCCGCCCGCGCCACGGCAGCCGCGACGGCCGAACGGAAAATACCCAACACTGGCCGGGACGTGACCGTCCGCACCGCCTCGATCCCCGGATCGGAGGCACAGGCGATGACAAACACATCGGCATCGGACGCCTCCACAAGCCGGCACATCGGCTCCACCACCGCATGCCAGTCACGCCAGGAGTAGATCGCCGGCGGCCCGTCCGCCAGCGTCATAACGTCCAGCGCCGGGCCATCGGCAAACCGGAACGGCGCCAGCGCCAGGGAAATTCCAGCGGAACACGCCAGAGAGCTATTGGGATTGATCACCAGAATACGTGCCATGCGCCACTGTTCCGCCCCTGGCGGCGGAGATCAAGAGAAGCGATATGGTATTGCATCGCAGCAAGGTTTATCCTGCAGGCCGTGTACTCCTTGGTGCGATCTGCTTCACCATGCCGCCAACGACCGGAAGGACCCGACTATGACTCGCACCCAGTGGCAGCCTGATCGGCCTGCCTCACCGAACCCCTGGCCGCACCCGCGCATGGCGACCGCCATCGGCCGAGGCCTGCTGGGCCGCTGCCCGGCCTGCGGTCAATCGCATCTTTTCAACGGCTTCCTCCGCGTCGTCGCCGAATGCAGCAACTGCCACGCCCCGCTCGGTCTGGCCCGAGCCGACGACGCGCCGCCGTATTTCACGATTCTGGTCACCGGCCACATCGTGGTGCCGCTTATTCTCATGGTCGATCGCATGAACGAGCCACCGATCTGGGTCATGTCCGCCATCTTCCTTCCCCTCACCCTCTTCATGGCACTCGGCCTGCTGCGACCGATCAAGGGCGGCACCGTGGGACTGATGCTGAACCTGAACATGCTGAAAAGCGGCGCCGGCGAGACATGACCGGAACGACCTCTCGGCTGGATCGCGTGGTCCTGGATGGAGATTCGCCCAACAACCTGTCCCCGTTCATCGAAGCGGACCGGGAACAGGCGGTCGCGGATCTGGCGGCGGCCAACCACTTCGCGCCGCTGGTCGGCACCGACCAGACCGGCCCCTATGCGCTGCATCTGTCCATCCAGGAAGGCCGGCTGATTTTCGACATCCGCGACGTGCCCGGTGCGCCGCTGATCGCCGTCGGGCTGGCGCTTGGGCCATTCAGGCGGCTGGTGAAAGACTACCAGTTGCTGGTCGATAGCTACATCAAAGCGGTCGAGGAAGGGCGCGAACAACGCATCCAGGCGATCGACATGGGCCGCCGCGGCTTACACAATGAAGGTGCGGAGTTGATGACTCAGCGGCTGGCCGGGAAAATCGACATCGATTTCGACACCGCGCGCCGGCTGTTCACCCTGGTCTGCGTGTTGCACCAACGGGTCTCGTCACGATGAAAACAGCCCCTGTGAAATTAGCCCCATGAAAATAGCCCCATGAAAATAGCCCCATGAAAATAGATGGCGTCGCCTATCGCAGCGTCTGGTTGGACCCGGATGATCGCTGGAGCGTCCATATCCTGGACCAAACCAGGCTCCCGTGGTCGCTGGACGTGCTGCGGCTGACCACGCGCGACGACGCGGCCCATGCCATCAGGTCCATGCAGACTCGCGGGGCTCCATTGATCGGCGCCGTCGCCGCCTATGGAATGTGCCTGGCATTGCGCGCGGATGCCTCGACCGACGCGATGGAACGGGACGCGGAACTGATCAACGCCACCCGCCCGACGGCGGTCAATCTGCGCTGGGCGCTGGACCGGATGCTGACGCGGTTGCGCAACACTCCTGTGTCGGAGCGCGTCACGGTCGCCTATGCCGAGGCCGCGCTGATCGCCGATGAGGACGTCGCGCAGAACCAGGCGATCGGACAGTTTGGGTTGCCGTTGATCGAGGCGGCGGTTCGCCCCGGCCGGACGGTGAATGTATTAACCCACTGCAACGCCGGATGGCTGGCGACGGTCGATTGGGGCACGGCGCTGTCACCGATCTACACGGCTTTCAACGCGGGCATAGATTTGCATGTCTGGGTGGATGAAACCCGCCCGCGCAACCAGGGCGCCGCTCTGACCGCGTGGGAACTGGGCAAGCACGGTGTGCCGCATACCGTCGTTGCCGACAATGCCGGCGGCCATTTCATGCAGCATGGCATGGTCGATCTGGTGATCGTCGGCGCCGACCGCGTGTCGCGCACCGGCGACGCGGCCAACAAGATCGGCACTTACCTGAAGGCGCTGGCCGCGCACGACAACAACGTGCCGTTCTGGGTGGCGACGCCGTCCACCACCATCGACTGGGCGTTGTCCGACGGCGTGGCCGACATCCCGATCGAGGAACGCCCGGCCGCCGAAGTCACCGACATGACGGGCCGCCTGCCGGACGGCACGATCGCCACGATGCGGGTGGTCGCCGCGGACAGCCCAGCAGCCAATCCGGCCTTCGACGTCACGCCCGCCAGGCTGGTAACCGGCCTGATCACCGAACGCGGCCGGTGTTCGGCATCGGCCGGGGGACTGCTGGAGCTGTTTCCGGAACGGCGGTGACGCCGGCCGGCGAAACGCGGCACGCGTCACGCACAGCCATTACCATTTGCACACCGCGCTGGTTGCCGATCCTGCCGTTATTCCTGCTGGCCGCCTGCATGGGAAGCAAAATGCCCGACGCCCACGTTCCGCCCTTTGCCAAAGCCCCTTACGCGACGTTCTCCCGGGAGGCGGTGGTCGCCATCGCCCTGCGCGAGTGGCGGTTGTTCGGGCAGACTGTCGCCGATCCGGACGCGGACGCGACCCGGGTCATCAAGCCGGAACGGGAGCAAGGCCTGTGGCAACGCGTCGGCGAATACTGGTGGCTGGGACTGAACGCCGGATCGGCGGAGGGCGCCTGGACCGGTAAGCATGACGGGCTCGGTTTGGTATTCGCGCCCGACATCGACGGCGACTACGCCTGGTCCGCGGCGTTCATCTCTTACGTCATGCGGATCGCCGGGGCGGGTCAACGCTTCCCTTACTCTGGCGACCATGCCGATTACATCAACGCCGCTCGCAGGGTTTCGCTTGGCGAGACGAAGGCCTGGCTGGTCGCCGCCGAACGGGTGCAGGACTACGCGCCCAGGCCGGGAGACCTGGTCTGCTTCGGGCGCGGCAAGGCGAATGGGCTGCGCTATGACGACCTGCCGACGCCGGCGTTGTTCACGTCGCATTGCGATATCGTCGTCGATACGATGGTGCCCGGACGGATCGCGGTTATTGGGGGGAATATCGAAGATTCGGTGACACTCAACACCGTTCCGGTGACCGCCGACGGCAGACTGGCCACACCGGACGGGGTTGTGCTGGATACAAGATTCCCCTGGATGGCCGTGCTGC
>JAYUEJ010000609.1:0-4026 GCA_043739265.1 Rhodopila sp.
GCGCGGTGCGAACCGATGCGCCTCGTGCCGCGGACTGAACATTTTGACTCCGCGAAACTCCGCACGAACTCCGCGAAACTCCGCGTCCGCTTGATTACTGTCTTGCACACGGCACGAACAAACCGCCGTTGCCCGGGAAGGTGAAACAACCCGACTGCGACAGATAACGCCATAAGAGCCTTTTTCTTCGGGCGGCTGGCTGGTCTGGACGCCAGGCATGGCCTGGCACAATAACTAAGACACTGCCGCGCTGCGATCGCCGCCTTAAAATGATGACATATAATGCATTAACTTCTTGACCGTTTGCCTCGAATGGATTAAGATATATGAAGCAATAATATAGGCGGTTGGGTGTGCCGAAGGCCAGAAAGGAATTGGAAGCCACCCTGCTTTTCTCGGACGGCTATTTTTTGCGTATGCGCGTTTGGGAGGTTTCGGCGCCTGTGCCGCCAGGCGAGCATCGTTTCAAATACTCGCTTTTCTATGGTCGGCCGGGAGAGCGCGTGGTCCTGTACGACAACGAGCGGGGTAAGGGGGATCACCGGCACTATGGTGAGCGGGAGGAGCCGTACGCGTTCAAGGATGTAGAAACGCTAAGGTCGGATTTTTTGGCTGATGTGCAAAGAATAAGGGGCGGCTGATGAGCAACGGTCAGGTGCAAGTCCACATCGGAGAAACGATGGAGGATGTCGGTGCGCGCTTCGTTGACGCATGGCGCCGCATGGAGCGCGGTGATGAGGTCAAGGAGAAGCATGTAAGCTTCGAAAATTGGGAGACAATGGTTCGGGTCCTGTCGCCAAAGCGGCTCGAACTGCTCCGCCACGTCCACCAGTATCCGGCCAAAAACATCCGCACCCTGTCGCAAGCTCTCAACCGGAATTACCGCCGGGTGCATGAGGACGTGGAAGCCCTGGAGGCCGCGGGGCTGCTTGATCGCGACAAGGAGGGCCTGCGGGTCGAATATGACGCCTTCGATGTCTCTATGAGGGTTGCCCTGTAACGGCAGGGTGTGAACCATGCGAAGCCCGTTGCGCTAACGATTGATAAATTGTATTGATCACACTAACGATTTTGGACAAATCAGTGGCGTACCGGCGACCCGACCTTGCCCGGTTCGTCGTGGCCGGCCTTGTGCCAGCCATCAGCGCACGACCGGCTGGGGGTGGATGGCCGGGACAAGCCATATAATAACAATACAGCAATAAAATACGGTCAAAATGAACACCATTGTCGCGGCACAGAGTTGACTATCAATCAGTCCAATGCGAAATTTACTTGCTATCGATCATTTTTTGCCTCGCACAACCCACGGACTCAGAAGATCTTAAGACCTTTCTGACTACTCACCCCCCGGCAACTTCTCCGCCGCGACTGAACCGCTCAACCGCATTTGCAACAGAACCCGCGGCGACGGTAAACTGAAAAAGCCATCAACCAGGACAGAGGGAGGACGCCATGCGCCGCCGAGATCTTCTGAAAGCCGCCCCTTTCCTCGCGACGCCGGCCCTGGCACAAGGCCGAAAGCCGCTGCGGTTCGTGCCGAACGCGAATTTGTCGAGCCTCGACCCAGTGTGGACGACCGCCTCCGTGGTCATCATCCATTCCTTCATGATTTATGACACGCTGTATGGCATTGACGGCGCGGGCGAAGCCCATCCGCAAATGTGCGCGGGCCACGACCTGTCCGCTGACGAACTCACCTGGACCTTCATGCTGCGGGATGGCCTGGTCTTCCACGACGGGGACAAGGTCCGGGCACAAGACTGCGTAACGTCCATCGTCAGATGGGGCGCACGCGACCCGTTCGGCCAGCAATTGATGGCCACGGCCCATGAGGTAACGGCGCTGGACGATAAGCGCTTCGCGATCCGCCTGAAAAAACCGTTCCGCCTGATGCTCTACGCGCTCGGGTCACGCTATTGCTTCATCATGCCAGAGCGGGTGGCACGGTTGCCGGCGGCCGAACAACTGAGGGACACCACGGGTTCGGGACCATACCGGTTCATCGCGGATGAATGGGTCTCAGGCGCCAGCGCCGCCTACTCGCGGTTCGAGGGTTACCTCCCGCGCCAGGAAAAGCCCGATTACTTCTCCGGCGGCAAAGTCGCGCATTTCGGGCGTGTCGAATGGGTGGTGCAGCCCGATCCCGCCACCGCCGCCGCGGCGCTGCAAAAAGCCGAGGTGGACTGGGTCGAAGTGCCACTGGTCGATCTCAACCCGATGCTGCGAAAATCCCCCGGCGTCGAGGTCAGGGTGCACGACCCTTACGGCTGGCTGCCGATCATCGCGCTCAATCATCTTCAGCCACCGTTCGACAACGTGAAAATCCGTCGGGCCTTGCTGTCGGCGATTGATCAGAATGCCTTTGTCGAAGCGATCACCGGCGAGCAAACCGACCTCGGCCGAGTGCCGGCCGGCTACTTCACCGAAGGTCATCCGATGGCAACCCGAACCGGCCTGGAAGTAATGAAGGGCGCCGGTGGACTGGCACAGGCAAAGCAACTCATCGAGAAAGCCGGCTACAACGGGGAGACGGTGGTGTTGATCGCGCCCAGTGATCAACACGCGATCATGCAAATCGCGGGCGTGACGCGGGATTTGTTTCAGAATCTGGGATTGAAGGTTGACTATCAGGTGATGGACTGGGGCTCGATGGTTAGCCGCCGGACCAATCAGGGGCCGGTGGACAAAGGCGGATGGTGCGCGTTCAACACGCTGTGGGGCGGGTTGACGGTCTCCAATCCCGGCAGCGCCTATCCGCTGCGCGGCAACGGCAAAAAGGGCGGCATCGGCTGGCCGACCGATGACCGGCTGGAGTCCTTGCGGGCGGCATGGTTCGACGCGCCCGATCTGGCGGCACAGCAACGACTCGCTGAGAAAATACAGCTCCAGGCGTTGGAGACTGTACCGTACGTGCCTTTGGGCCAGGTGTTTTTACCGACGGCGTTCCGCTCCGACATCAAGGATATTGTGAAGGCCGCGATCCCGCTGTTTTGGGGCGTCCGGCGGGGCTGACAGCCTTAGGCGACGCCCAAATCTTACTGCGTCAGGGATGCACCATTTCCCCATCGTCATGGTTCGGCTTGTCCGGGCCACCTGTCGCGGCATGTGCGGGAATAGGTGCCCGGACAAGCCGTGTCATAACGAAATGAGGGCCTGACAGAAGATTTGCCTATTGTTGGGCGTCGCCTTACCGCATGGAAGCGCCTGATCCAGGCGGGTTTCGGGATCGCGTGACGTTCCAACAGCGGCGTGGTTTAGGAACGTTCGGCGAAAATACGCGCCACCATCACGGTCGGCGATCTCGATGCCGCCATCCCCGTTACGGCGATCGTGCGGAACGGCAGCTATCTCAGCGCCGCCTCAACAGGGCTTTTACAGCGTGCCGCGACCTCCATCACCCCATTAACCCAGCCGCGATGTTGACCGTAAATGCCACGATGACGGTATTGAACAGAAAACTCAGCAACCCGTGCAACGTCGCGACCCGACGCAGTTCGCGGCTGGTGATCTGCACATCCGAAACCTGGAACGTCATCCCCAAAACCAGCGAAAAATACAGGAAGTCCAGGTAATCCGGCTCCGTCTCGCCGGGAAACTCCAGGCCGCGGTCAAAGTCCGGACCACCGAGATCCCGGGCATAGAATTCATGCGCGTAACGGAACGCGAACGTCACATGGGTGACCAGCCACGACAGAAACAAAGTCAACGCGACCAGCGTGACCTTCAGCCCGCGGGTTTCGGCGGGTCCGGTCTTGATCGCGGCGAACTCACTGCTGACGGCAACGAAACTGACGATGACCACACCAAGGGTGATCCAGAAGATCGTCCACTCGCCCTCCTGCTGCGCCTCGGCTTCGTTCGGCATATCGTCCGGCGACGCGGTGGCGAACAAATGCGCTGCCAGCATCAGGAACACCACCACACCAATATCCCATGCAAGTATCCCGCGCGTGGTCACCGCCAACCTGGCCGGCAACAGCGGCGACACCAGGATCATGACCGCGAAACCGGCGAACAGCCTGG
>JAYUEJ010000610.1:0-4024 GCA_043739265.1 Rhodopila sp.
CATGTACTGCCGTTCGAGCAGATCAACGAAGGGTTCGACCTGATGCGCCGTGGCGAGTCCATCCGGTCGGTGGTGGTTTACTAGGGCTTGCGTTCGCGCGGCTGTTAACCATTTATCAATCAGTTGGTGCTAAACTGGTTTGACGTTGCACCGTTAGGCTTGCCCCTATGATCGCGGTTCCGTTCGACACGCTCAGCATGGCTCGGAAGCTGCAGGCTTCGGGGATGGACGGCGTCATGGCTTCCGGGACGGTGGATGTGATTGTCGATGCCCTGAGCGGAGCGGCCTTAGCGACCAAGGCGGATCTGGCTGCGACCACGGCCTCGATCGACGCCCTGCGCACAGAAGTGAAGGGCGATATCGACAGCCTGCGCACCGAACTGAAGACCGAGATCGGTATCCTGCGCACCGAACTGAAGACAGAGATCGCCGGCATTCGCACCGAAGTTAAGACCGAAGTTGCCGGCCTTCGCACTGAAGTGAAGACAGAGATTGCAACGCTGCATACGCAAATGAAGACCGACAACGCGACTTTGCGCACCGAATTCAAATCGGACATTGAGTTGCTCCGCCGTGACCTTGTCATCAAGTGCGGCGGCATGATGGTGATAGGGGTGGGCGTCATGCTCACCGCGATGCGCTTTCTCCTGCTGCATCCCTAATGCGATTGATTGACCGGGCGCGGGAAAGCGTGATCTTGCTGAATCGAAGCGATGGAGTCGTTGGCCATCAACCGAATGTCAACCATTCGGCACTGGACTGCTCGATCGCGACAAGACTAACTTCGGTTCTATGGGTGCAGTTCCATTCGACACGCTGAAATCGGCCCGAAAGCTAGAGGCATTGGGAATGACCCGCGCCGTGGCCGAGGCCGTTGTCGAGTGCATACGTGACGCCGTGATCGAGGCGAGGTGGACGACAAAGGACAGTGTCGTGACCAAGACCGACAACCCCGATCCGGCCGCCTGACCCTGCGCTATCCGTCATGGCCGGCAATCTGCGCACAAACCGTAGGCGCGGATCGCGGGGAAAGGCCCGGGCACGACGATCGGGCAACGGCTTCAGGCCAAAACGAGAACTGCTACGCCATTGCCGCTGGCCTGGCGCCTTTGGGGGCAACCCCTGGACGGTGCGGACCATCCGGGGATTGCCGCGCACGCCGCGGGATGATGGGTTGCGGAGGGGATATTACCGGGCGGCGAACTGGGTCTTCCCGAACATGACTTCCCGTTCCGCATCCGTCATCTGGCCTTTCCGCTGGTTCTCCGACAGCACCTCCACGCCGCGCTGAACGGCCGGCCGAGCGGCTATGGCATCGTGCCAGCGTTTCACGTGGGGAAAGCTGGCCAGGTCGATGTTGCGGCGTTCCGGGTTGCGGATCCAGGGGAAGTTGATGATATCGGCCATCGTGTAGTCGGGGCCGGCGAGGTATTCGGACTCGCTGAGGCGCTTATCCAGCACCCGGTGCAGGCGCGTCACTTCATTCGTGTAGCGCTCGATCGCATAGGGAATTTTCTCCACCGCATAATTCGCGAAATGGTTGTACTGGCCGAACATCGGCCCGGTGCCGCCCATCTGAAACATCATCCATTGCAGGCAGGTGTAGCGCCCGACGGGATCGGCCGGAATCAGCTTGCCGCCGGTCTTTTCGGACAGATAGATCATGATCGCGGCGGACTCGAACAGATGCAGCGGTTTGCCGCCGGGACCATCGGGATCGACGATGGCGGGGATGCGGTGGTTCGGGGTGATCGCCAGGAATTCCGGCTTGAACTGGTCGCCCTTGCCGATGTTGATCGGGATGACCTTGTACGGCAGCCCGAGTTCCTCCAGCGCAATGTGGATTTTGTGGCCGTTCGGTGTGGGCCAGGTCCAAAGCTCGATCATCGTCATCTCCTTGTCTCGTCGCGTTCGACGCAACCATCCTTTGTTCTGGCCAAAACGTCAAAGGGAGGGCGATTGTGGCCGCGGTCGCGTTCTGGCGTTGCGCCGCCCCCGGCGACCCCATATGCAGGGATGAAATTGTCGAAGAGAAGCCCCGACCATGGATGAGCCTATCCAGCTAACCCGCCTGCCGTCCGGCCTGACGGTCGTCACCGAACGGATGGATCGTGTCGAAACGGTCTCGATCGGGGCCTATGTCGCCACCGGATCGCGCAATGAGTCCGAAGCCGAGAACGGCGTCTCCCACTTCCTTGAACATATGGCGTTCAAGGGTACGACGACGCGCAGCGCCGCGGCGATCGCCGAGGAGGTCGAGGCCGTCGGTGGTCATATCAACGCCTACACCGCGCGCGAGCAGACCGCCTATTACGTCAAGATGTTGAAAGAAGACACCGCGCTGGGGTTCGACATCATCGGCGACATCCTGACCCATTCGGTGTTCGAACCCGAGGAACTGGAGCGCGAACGCGGCGTCATCCTGCAGGAAATCGGCCAGGCGAACGATACGCCCGACGACATCATCTTCGACCATTTCCAATCGATTGCCTATCCGAACCAGTCGCTGGGCCGAGCGGTGCTGGGGTCGGAGGACGGCATACGGAACATGCCGCGCTCGGTGCTCACCGGCTACATGACCCGAAACTATACCAACAACAATGTCGTGATCGCCGCGACCGGCAAGCTGCGGCATGAGGAAGTCCTCGATCTGGTGCAAAAGCATTTCGGCGACCTGCCGGGCAGCAAGCCGCCGGCGCACGAGGATGCGATCTACAAGGGCGGGGAGTCCCGGGAGGAGCGCGATCTGGATCAGGTGCATGTCGTGCTGGGGTTCCCCTCGGTCGGCTATGGCGATCCGGACTATTACCCGACGATTATGCTGTCCACGTTGTTGGGCGGCGGCATGTCGTCGCGGCTGTTCCAGGAAATCCGCGAGAAGCGGGGACTGGTGTATTCGATCTACTCGTTCGCCGCGCCGTTCAAGGATGGCGGGCTGTTCGGCATCTACGCCGGCACCGGAGAGAGCGAGGCGGCTGAGTTGATGCCGGTGATGCTGGCCGAACTGGGCAAAGTGCAGCAGAACATTACAGAACCGGAACTGGGACGGGCGCGGGCGCAGTTGAAGGCAAGCCTGCTGATGTCGCTGGAAAGCACCGGTAGCCGGTGCGAACAGTTGGCGCGGCAGATTCAAACGTTCGATCGGGTTATTCCGCTCGAGGAAGTGCTGGGCAAGATCAACGCGGTGACCGAGGCCGATATCAGGCGTGCGGCGGTGCGGCATTTCCGCGCGGTGCCAACGCTGGCGACGGTGGGGCCATCCGCCAGTGTTCCGACGCTGGCGGATATCGCGGGGACGCTGGCGGGTTAATAATCGTAGTCGTCTGGATGGGACTCCCTCGCTCTCCGTCATGGTGCGCGGAGGGGCATCATCCACGTCTTTGGCGATGCCCGGGAAGGGTGCTGATAGTCAGCCCAGAAGACCTGGGTGGTGTGCTTTCGCGCACCATGATGGTGAAGGGAACGTCGCCCGGGTCGTGGTCGCGACGTCACTCTGTACCGACAAGGATGCTTCACCTGACCGGGGCGAACAGATCCTCCACATCCGCCTCGGTCATGGTCAGCGCCCCGCCATGCCCGGCGTCCATCACGCTGGCGACGATGGCGCGTTTTTTGTCTTTCAGCACCTCCATTTTTTCTTCGATTGTTCCTAGTGTAACCAACCGGTGGACGAACACTTTCTTGGTTTGGCCGATGCGGTGGGCGCGATCGGTGGCCTGGTCCTCGACCGCCGGGTTCCACCATGGGTCGTAATGAATAACCGTATCGGCGGCAGTGAGATTAAGTCCGACGCCGCCGGCTTTCAGGCTGATCAGGAACAGCGGCACATCGCCGGCCTGGAATTTTTTCACCGGGGTGGCGCGATCTTTCGTATCGCCCGTTAGTTTTACATAGGTTACGCCGTCTTCTTCGAGGCGGGCCTGGATCAACGCCAGCATCTCGGTGAATTGCGAGAACAGCAGCACTCGCCGTCCTTCGGCGAACATGATGCTGAGCATCTCCATCAACCGATCCAGCTTGGCCG
>JAYUEJ010000611.1:0-12073 GCA_043739265.1 Rhodopila sp.
GGTGTCTCCACCTTCAGCCGGTTCCAGATCTTGTCCAGCCGCCATGCCAGCGAGGGCAGCCAGGCGAATCCGGCCTCGATCATCACCAGCCGCAACGCCGGCACACGTTCGAACACCCCCTCGATCACCATGGAGGTCAGGAAGGACTGGCTCGACTGCGCATGCCCGACCATGTCCTCGATATAGTAGGATGGCCAGCCGCCGCCGCTCACCGGATAGCCGCCGAACCCGAAGGCATGCACGCCGACCGGCAGGCCCGCCGCCGCAGCGGCTTCATAAATCTTCCAATATCGCTTTTGTCCCGGCGGTTCGCTGGTGCGACTCAACATCAGCACCTGCACGAAATGCGGGTCGGCGGCATAGCGTTCGATCTCGGCCACCGCTGCGTCCGCGTCTTCATACGGGACGACGATGGACCCGCGCAGCCTGGGTTCCGGCCGCAGCCACTCGTGCAACTGCCATTCGTTCATGGCGTGGCAGACCGCCGCGCCAAATTCCCGGTTCTGATAGCTTTGGCCGTTGTCGCCGGTGGCGTTCAAAACACCGAGCACGCAGTTGTTGGGGTCCAGCAGTTGGTCGCGCATGAAGGGCAGGGAACTGCCGGGACGCCCGCCGGCCGGCCAGGCATCCCGGCGGGAGGCATTGGGCTGACCCTTCGGATAGGCAGGCCCCGCCTGATACGCCTGGCGTGGGCGGGAGCCGAACATCTGCATATGTTCGGTCCAACGCTTTTCCAAATACGGATGCAGCGCCGTGTCGTCGTTGCGCTGTGGGTGGATGTCGCAATCCGCCGTCGCCAACTTTGTCTGGTTGGCCGCGTGCGGCAGTGGCCTTGTGTTGGTCTGGACGTTCATCGAACCGTCTCCGTCAGGCGCGGGCTTCCAATTCCGTTCAATGTCGGCCGATCCATGCGAATTGTCCACCGGGATGCCGGCCCGCTGTCAGGATCCGAGCCCGGGCTTACCGCATCGCAGGGTGCCATAGAGGCCGCGCCTGCCGCAACGTGATCGAAGCAGGAGGATGTGGGTTGCCTCAATGCTGCTGCTCATCGGCCAAGGCCGCGCTCCATTCGTTCCTTTATGGCATTGTTGGAGTTTTGCCAACATGGTTGAGCGATCTCGTATCGACGCTGACCGCTGATTGACAGTGTTCCCTCACAGTCGCCCACCACCTTGCGTCCTGTCCCCGACCATGTGACAGGTCCACCTATGTCGCCAAAAATCCCGGGAACCATCCTCGCCGCCCTCCTCCTTCTTACCTTCGCCGCGAACGCCGGCGAACCGGTGCGGCTCGGCCTCCTCCACACCCTCTCCCCCGCACCGTTCTACATCGCGCAGGAACGCGGTTACTTCCGCGACCAGGGCATCGACCTCACCTTCCGCTTCTTCGAGGCCGCGCAACCGATCGCCGCCGCCGCGGTCTCGGGCGACATTGATGTCGGCGTCACCGCCCTGACCGGCGGCTTCTTCAACCTCGCCGAGAAAGGCACCCTGAAAGTCATCGGCGGCGCCCTGCACGAGCAAAAGGGTTACCAGGGATCCGCCATCCTGGCGTCGAACAAAGCCTTCGACGACGGCCTGACCAGCCTGGACAAACTCCCCGGCCGCAGCTTCGCCATCACCCAGTATGGCTCCTCTTTCCACTACATGGTTGGCCGCATCGCCGAGGCCAAACATTTCGACATCGCATCTGTCACCCTGCGCCCGGTGCAGCAGATCGCCAACATGGTGGCCGCCGTGACCTCCAACCAGGTCGATGCGACGATCGCCATCGCATCGATGGCGAAACCGCTCCAGGCCCAAAACCAGGCCCACATCCTGGGTTGGGCCGGTGATCTGGTGCCCTACCAGATCACCGCCCTGTTCACGACTCCCGCCATGATCGCCGCCAGGCCGGATGTGTTGAAGCGTTTTGCCGCCGCCTATCAGCATGGAGTGGCGGATTACCGGGAGGCGTTTCTCCGCCTCGACCAGGCCGGCAACCCCATCACCGACGAGAAAACCGACGCCGCCATTCCGTTACTGACCAAATACGTTTTCATCGGCGACCCGGACGCTCGGCGGAAGATCCTTGATGGCGTCGGCTATTATGATGCCGGCGGCGCGCTGGACGTGCCGGACGTGCTCGATCAGGTGCGCTGGTTCAAAGCGCAAGGTCTGGTGAAAGGTGAGGGCGATCCAGCCGCGATACTGGATACAAGGTTCCTGCCAACCCGATGAAGCAAGGCCTGCGCCTGACGGTGGATGACGTCGGCCACCGCTACGGCGGCCTGGAGGTGTTGCGGAACATCTCCCTGACCGCCGAACCCGGGGAGGTCATGGTACTCGTCGGTCCCTCCGGTTGCGGCAAATCGACCCTGCTGGGGATCATGGGCGGACTGTTGGCGCCCACTGAAGGCAACGTTCGATACGCCGGCGACATCCCGGCGAACTGCCTGAACCCGCTGACCTATGTGTTCCAGGATTTTGCCCTGCTGCCCTGGCGCACGGTCGCCGGCAATGTCGCGCTGGTGCTGGAAGACCGGTTAAACCGAGAAGACCGCGCCGCCCGGGTGGCAGAGGTGCTGGCGCTGACCGGGCTGACGGATTTTTCAACCGCCTGGCCCCGCCAGTTGTCCGGCGGGATGCGCCAGCGCGTCGGGATCGCCAGGGCGCTGGCGGTGCGCCCGGCGTGCCTGCTGCTGGATGAGCCGCTGTCGGCGCTCGATGCGCAAACGCGGGATTTGCTGCTGGACGAATTTTCCTCGCTGATCACCCGGGCGGCAACAACAACCATTTACGTCACCCACAATCTGGCCGAGGCCGTCCGGCTGGGTCACCAGATCGTGGTGCTGTCGCGGCGCCCCGGACAGATTCGGGACATCGTGCGGGTGGACCGCCCGTTGCCAGGGCGCGGCGCCGCCGATCCGGACCTCATGGTGTTGGAGCAGCGCCTGTGGCGGATGATCCGCGACGACGCGGCGGTGGCAGAGCGGGAGCGTATCGATGTCGCGTCTTGACGGTCCCATTCCGTTCCGTGGCGGCGGCTTCGCACCGCGCGACCGGGCCTGGACGGCGGCGGCAACGTTGGTGGGGGTGCTTGTGCTGTGGCAAACGGGGGCCTCGGCCGGCGTCATTCCGACACTGTTCCTGCCGCCGCCGGTCGCCATCGCTCGGGCGCTCTGGGCGCTGACGGTCAGCGGCGAGTTGTGGAGGCATCTGTCGGCGTCGCTGATGCGCCTCGCGGTGGGGTGGATCGTCGGGACAGTGTTCGGGGTCGGCATGGGGTTGGCGGTGGGCCTGTGGTCCGCGCTGCGCTCCCCGGGGATGGCGCTCGTGTCGGCACTGTTCCCGATCCCCAAGATCGCGCTGGTGCCGCTGTTCATCATCTGGTTCGGGATCGGAGAAGGATCGAAGTTGGCGACGCTGGCATTTGGAGTATTCTTCCCGACGGTGATCGCGACGGCGGGCGGGGTGGATAACGTGCCGCGGGGCCTGATCCGCATGGGGCAGAGCTTCGGCCTGTCGCAGGCCGCGATTGTGCGGAAAATCGTACTGCCGGCGGCGCTGCCGGCGATTCTCAGCGGCTTCCGGGTGACGACATCGATCGCCATCGTGCTGTTGGTGGCGGCGGAGATGATCGGGGCGGACCGCGGCATCGGGGCGTTCGTGCTGTCGGCCGGGAATCTGTACGACACGGACAATCTTCTGGCCGGGATCGTGGTGCTGTCGATGCTGGGGTTGACAGTGTCGTGGGCGATCGGGCGGTTGGAACATGCGTTTCTGGCGTGGCGGGCCTGATCGGACGAATAGCGGGAACACTGTCGGCGTCACCCGGCCGGGGACCATTTTGACCGCTGCTGAACCGTAAGACCGGTTCGTGCAGGCAGCGCGGCGCGTCGATCCGAAGCGACTGCCGACGCCGGTCGCTTCACCTGACGATCGCCACCTATTGCCCTCATTCCGGAAACCGGAGCCCTGCGTCCTGACCGCCGCTATGTCTCGGATGCCGGGTTCAGTGAGGCACTGGACAAAGCAACGCCGGGGATCATCGATCCGCGATCGCGGGCCTCCTGGAATGCAAAGGCGGAACGCTACCCCACACCGCCCATACCAACGCGGACATTTCGGTAGTCCCGGCTGCGCGGATGTTACTGCAATGGACTCGGTGTGTGACGGTTCGTTATTTACGCAGCGTCCTTCTGTACCACCCCCAGCAGCCTTGCCTGTAGGGCGGGATCATCCTCCAGGGCCTTGGCAGTACCTTCGAACGCCACCTGGCCGTTGACCAGCACGTAGGCGCGGTCCACCAGCGGCAGCACGGTTTCGGCGTGATGCTCGACAATTACCATCGCGACCCGGCCGCGAAGCTGTGCCAGCGCATCCATGACCTCCTTGACGATGGTTGGCGCCAGGCCCTCGAACGGCTCATCCAGCAGGATCAGCTTCGCGGGCACCATCAGGGCGCGGGCAATGGCCAGCATCTGACGCTCGCCCCCCGACAGGCTTTCCGCCTTGGAACGTTGCAGGATCTTCAGTTTGGGGAATAACGCGTACACGTCGTCCAGGGAGGCGCCGCCCGGCCGCATTGCCAGACGCAAATTGTCCAGCACCGTCAGGTTGGGGAACAGCCGGCGTCCTTCCGGCACCAACGAAATACCCTTTTGGTTGATCTCGTACGGGCGGGCGTTGGTGATCCCGGCGCCGTCCAGCGTGATCGTCCCGCTACTCGATCGCACTGTCCCCGTAATGGCGCGCAGCGTCGTAGTCTTTCCGACTCCGTTACGACCAAGCAGCGCGACGGCCTCGCCTTCGTGGACAATGATCGAAAGGTCTTCCAGCACGACGCTGCCGGCGTAACCGGCGCGCAGTTTGTCCACCACCAGGATCGGCTTGCCGGCGGCGTGCGAGGCGCGATCCGCGTCGGTCGGTGGCGCCGGGGCAATGATGCGTTCGGCGCCCAGATACGCGGTGACGACGTCCGGGTTGCTGCCGACCTCGGCGGGGTTGCCGTCGGCGATCAGGCGGCCCTGATGCAACACGGTGATGCGGTCGGACAGAGCCAGCACGCGGTCGATGTCATGCTCGATCAGCAGCACCGCGTGGGTGTCGGCCAGCTTGCGGATCAGCGCGCCGACCACCTGCCGGTCGGATTCCGCCAGCCCGGCCAGCGGTTCGTCCAGCAGCAGAAGTTTGGCCTGTGTGGCGAGCGAGATGGCGATCTCCAGCAATCGTCGCTGGCCATGCCCGAGATTGGCGCACGGGTCGGCGGCTCGGTCCTCCAGCCCCACTGCGGCGAGCAGCGACCATGTGCGGGCGTTCAGGTCGTCGTAGTCGTAAGCATCGCGCCACAGGCCCCAGCTGCGTTTGTCCTGCGCCTGCACCGCGACGCGGACGTTTTCGAATGCGGTCAGGTTGGGAAACACGCTCAGTATCTGGAACGAGCGGGACAGGCCGAGCCGGATGCGCTTGTGCACTGGCAGGTTGGTGATGTCGTTGCCGTCGAACAGGATGGTCCCGGCGTTGGGTTTCAGCAGGCCGGTCAGCATGTTGAAGAACGTCGTCTTGCCGGCGCCGTTGGGGCCGATGAAGCTGTGCAGCTGGTACGGATACACTTGCAAATTGAGATCGGTCGCCACGACCAGCGAGCCGAACCGCTTGTTCAGGCCGGTCACGGTCAGGATCGGTCTGGCCGGGTCCAGCTTCGCTCCGGCCGCCTGGTACGGTTGGATCGACGCCGGTCTTTTGGGGATTTGTTTGCGGGTCAGCGTCCAGTCGCTGCGGCGCATCAGGCGGAACAGCAGGCCTTGCATGCCCTCGGGTGAGGCGAGCGCGAACAGGATCACGATCGGCGCGAAGATCAGCCACCAGCTTTCGGTGATAGCCGACAGACGGTCTTCGAGCAGGATGAAGGCGATCGCACCCCAGAGCGGGCCGAGGAAGTGATGCACGCCGCCCAGCACCGCCATCAGCAATGAATCGCCCGCGTGCTGCCAGCTCAGGTTATCGGCATAGGCGCCGTTCAGCATGAAGGCGAGCAGTCCGCCGGCGTAGCCGACGATCCCGCCCATCAGCACGAAAGCAACGAATTTCAGCCGGAACGTGTCGTAGCCGAGACTTTGGGCGCGTTGTTCGTTGTCTCTTAGTGCTTGCAACGACCGGCCGAAGGGGGAATGGGCGATGCGCCAAAGCAGGAAGATGCCCAGGCTGACGGTGACGACGGTGAAGGCGTGGAACGACCAGGCGCTGGCAAACAGCGGGCGCGGCACGCCTTGCAGGCCGTTTTCACCGCCGGTCACGTCAGTCCATTTGAACGCGATCTCAAACGCGATCTGCGAAAAAGCCAGTGTCAGCAAAGAGAAATACAGGCCGCGGCGGCGCAGGATGATCAGCGCGATGACGGCGGCCAGCAGCATGGAAAACCCAACGCAGAAGATCAGCGCGACGATTTCGTTCGGTGCGCCGCGCAGCATGACGAAGGCCACCGCGTAGCTGGCGCAGCCGAAGAACACCGACGCGCCGAACGGCACCAGGCCGGTGTAGCTGACCAGGATGCAAACGCCGGCGCCGTACAGCGTGTAGATGGCGATCTGCGTGATTAGCCCGATCGGCGCGCCGATCATCTGCCACAGGCCGGTAAGACCGAGCAGAACGGCGAAGACCAGCAGGACGGGGTGTTTCAGGGTGTTGGTCATTCGAAGCGCTCCCAACGTTCACCGAGCAGGCCGCGGGGTCTCAGCAGCAGCATGAGGGCCATGAAAACGTACATCACCGCGCCGGAGGCGGATGGGTAGAACTGGATGGTCAGGGCGATGACCACGCCGACCATCAGGCCGGCGATGACGGCGCCTGCGAACGACCCCAGGCCGCCGATCGCCACCACGACGAAGGCGGGCATGATCGCGTTGGTCGCCATCGCGGGGGTGATGGTCCACAGCGGGGCGGCGAGTACGCCGGCGACGCCGGAGATGGCACAGCCCAGGCCGAACACCCAGGTCAGCACGCGGGGCAGGTTGATCCCCAGCAGGCCGACCATTTCGGGATCGCGGGACCCGGCACGGAGGATGCGGCCGAACGGGGTTTTCTCCAGGAACAGCCACAGCAGAAGCAGCAGGGCGGCGGTGGTCAGCAGCACGGCGAAGCGGTATTTGGTGATCAGGATCGGCCCCCAGATCAGGAATCCGGACAGCAACGGCGGTGGACTGAAGGGCTGTCCGATGCCGCCATAGATCAGCCGGACGGACGCCTCGATCAGCAAAGCGAGGGCGAAGGTGACGATCAGGCTGATCAGCGGTTCCTTGTCATACAGACGACGGATCAGCAACCGTTCCGCGACCATGCCGATGGCGCCGACGAGGATCGGTGCGAGGATCACAGCGGGCCAGCCGAAATATTCGTACAGTGTCAGCGCAATATACGCACCCAGGGTAAAGAAGGTGCCGTGGGCAAAATTGACGATGCCCAGCAGACCGAAGATGATCGACAGGCCGATGGCGATCAGGACATACAGGCCGCCCAGGACCAGGCCGCTGACGATTTGGGAGAGTAATATTTCCAGCATTGGTATGCGATCCTTCCCGCGGTCTTGATCGTCTTGGCCGGGCAGCCTTGTTCTTATCGTCATGGCCGGATCTGTTCCGGCCATCTACTCCCGGTCGGTTGGTGCGCGGATGGCCGGCACAAGGCCGGCCGTGACGGATGGACAATCGCGCGCGCCTTCGCCGATCAGCCCATCTTGCAGCCGATTTCTTCCGGCGTGCCGAACACCTTGTCGAGGTCTGCCACATTCTCTGGCAGCGTCACCTTCACGTCGAAGTAGTCCCACTTGTCGGTGATCTTGTCCTTCACACTGACCGCGAGGTTCCGCGCCAGCATCTGGTGGTCGAACTTCCGGTAGCGGTAAGACGACGTGCCGGCCGCGGCAGTCCAGGCCTCCAGAGCCTCAATGATCGCCATCGCATCGGTCGATTTCGCCGCGTCGATAGATTCGAACAACGAACGGGCGGTGATCCATCCCATCCAGGCCTTGTCGGCGGCCGGCCTGCCGTATTTCGCCTGGTAGGCGGCGGCGAACGCCTTTTCTTCCGCCGGATTGTTCGGGTTGGTATGATCCCACATTTTCGTAAATGTGCCGGTCGCCGCTTCCGGCCCGACGGCCCAGATATCGGTGTCGCCGATGGCGATTTCGACGAACGGTATCTTGCCCTTCATACCCAGCTCGTTCCACTGCTTCAGGAACGTGGACAGATCGCCGGCGGACAGGCCGCCCACCACGACGTCCGGCTTCGCCTGGCGGATCTTCAGGATGAAAGAGCTGAAATCGGCTGTGTTCAGCGGCACTTCGTCAGATCCGACCTCGGTCCCACCGGCGGCTTTCAGAAGTTCACGGGACGACCGCAGGATGTCCTGGCCGAACGCGAAGGATGCGGTGATATGATACCAGCGCTTGCCGTAGGTCAGCGCGAACGGCGCCAGCATCCGCTGCTGCACCGCGACCGGCGTGTTCAGCCGGAACGTGTATCGATTGCAGTTCTTGCCCGTAATGTCCGTGGCCGCCGCGTTGTTGCAGACGAACGGTATCTTCAACTGCGCCGCGGTGGCTTCCTCGGCCAGCGCGTTCGACGACAGGGAACCACCGAGAATCGCCGAAACCTTGTTCTCCTGCACCAGCTTTTGCATATTCTGTGTAGCGGCCTGCGGGCTGGGCTCATCGAGCCAAACCAGTTCCGCCGGCTGCCCCATGATCGTGTTGTTGCGCTGCTCAAGCGCCAGATATGTGCCATTGGCGAGGTATTCCGTCTGCCCGGCGATCTGCCCGGTCTTCGCCAGCAGCAGGCCGATCTTGATCGGGTCGGCGGCGCGCGCGATGAACGGTGCGGCGAGCGGCAAAGCGGCGGCACCGAGCAGGGCGGAGCGGCGTTGGATCAGCAGGCCAGGGTAAATGGACGTCATTCCAGTTTCCTTTATGCTCGTTTTTTGTGACGCGGGAACCAACGTTATGGCCGGATGTCGTCCGGCCATAACGGTATAGCATTGGTCCTTTAACCCATCTTGCAGCCAATTTCCTCCGCTGTGCCGAACACCTTGTCCAGGTCGGCCATAGTCTCCGGCAGCGTCGCCTTTACATCGAAGTAGTCCCACTTGTCGGTGATCTTCTCCTTCACCGATACCGCAAGGTTACGCACCAGCATCTGATGGTCGAATTTGCGATAGCTGTAGGATGTCTTGCCGGACTGGACTTTCCAGGCCTCCAGACCTTCGACGATCGCCATGGGATCGAGGGATTTTACCGCGTCGATCGATTCAAACAGCGAACGCGCGGTGATCCAGCCCATCCAGGCCTTGTCGGCTGGCGGCTTGCCGTATTTCTTCTGGTAATCCACGGCAAATGTCTGCTCGTCCGGGGTGTTGTCGGGATTCTTGTAATACCACAGCTTGGTGAATGTGCCGCTGGCAGCGTCCGGCCCGACGGCCCAGATATCGGTGTCGCCGATGGCGATTTCGACGAACGGGATCTTGCCCTTCATGCCGAGCTCGTTCCACTGCTTCAGGAAGGTGGACAGATCGCCGGCGGCCAGTCCGCCCACCACCACATCCGGTTTCGCCTGGCGGATTTTCAGGATGAAAGAGCTGAAATCCGGCGTATTCAGCGGCACTTCGTCAGACCCGACCTCGGTTCCGCCGGCCGCCTTCAGAAGTTCGCGGGACGACCGCAGGATGTCCTGCCCGAACGCGTAGGACGCCGTGATATGATACCATTTCTTGCCATAGGTCAGCGCAAACGGCGCCAGCATCCGGCACTGCACCGCCACCGGCGTATTCAACCGAAAGGTGTAACGGTTGCAGTTCTTGCCGGTGATTTCCGTCGCCGCGGCATTGTCGCACACGAACGGTATCTTTAACTGCGCCGCGGTGGCTTCCTCGGCCAGCGCGTTGGACGACAGGGAGCCGCCGAGGATCGCCGAAACCTTGTTCTCCTGCACCAGCTTCTGCATGTTCTGCGTGGCCGCCTGCGGGCTGGGCTCATCGAGCCACACCAGTTCCGCCGGCTGTCCCATGATAATGTTATTGCGCTGTTCCAGCGCCATATACGTGCCGTTGGCCAGATATTCCGTCTGCGCGGCGATGCCGCCGGTCTTGGCAAGCAGCAGCCCGATCTTGATGGGATCGGCGGCGCGCGCGACGAATGGCGCGGCAAGGGGTATCATGGCTACGGCCGCGGCACCGAGCAGAGCCTTGCGGCGTGGGATCAGCAGGCCAGTCTGGGTAGGCGTCATTCTCGTTTCCCCAAATATTGTGGTTCAGGACCCGTAACGCGTTTCTTTTACGCAAGCAATTCGGATATCGGTGGCGCACCGCGCCGCTTCGCCTGTGCGGCCATGCGCACGGAAGCGTTTGCCGCGCCATACTGTTGATAATCACCGATACGCTGGACGATTTCAAAGAAGAACCGGTCGTCGAACGGGTCGGTATAGGCGTGCAGAAATTCGCCGGCATCGTCGCGATCGTACAGGATATTATGACTACGCAAGATCTGCAGCCGTTCGCGGTCCAGACCCCAGCGCGCTTCGATATCTTCATGGTAATTGCACACTTTGGGATGCACCGGATGCGTCCCCTGCGTCATAACCCGGGATATAACGACCATCAGATTTCCATGAACACGGTCTCATTGTCGCCCTGGAGCCTGATATCCAATTGCCAGGTATCATCCGAAACCTTCCGCGCGATCAACGTGCGGCGACGGGGTTCGTCTGCGATCAGCGACAGGACGGGATCGGTTTCGTTCAGCGGTTCATCCTGGAAATACAGCCGTGTCGTCAGCGCCTTCAGCAATCCGCGGGCGAAGATCGAGATCGCCACATGCGGCGCCTGCTGCGTGTTCCCCGGGCCGGCCACCGGCTCAGGCGTTAGCGTCGTAAAGCGGAACGAACCGGTCGCGTCGGTCCGGCAGCGGCCAAACGCCGGAAAGCTGTCGGACGCTGCCGGGCCGGTCTGCCAGATCTCGATCGCCGCATCGGTGACGATGCCGCCGGAGCCATCGTACAGAGTGCCGGTCAGCACGAGTTTTTTCCCCTCGGCTCCGAAACGAGTTAGGTCCGACCAGCTTGGGTCCTCGATCAGGTGCCAGTACGGTCCAATCGTCTGACTTGCCGTCGCAGTCAGCATCTCAACTCCGCTCGGTTGGCGTGGCGGTGCGCCCACGCAGGACGAAGTCGAAACGATATCCCAACGCCCATTCGGGTGATGTTATATCGATATCAAACCGTGCGATCAGGCGCTCCCGTGCCGCCGGGTCCGGGACCGACAGATACACTGGATCAAGCGCCAGCAATGGATCGCCCGGGAAATACATCTGGGTGATGATGCGCTGGCCAAACCCGGTGCCGAACAGCGAGTAATGAATATGGTTCGGCCGCCACGCATTGTGGTGATTGCGCCATGGATACGCACCCGGCTTGATCGTGGTGAACTGATACCAACCGTCGGCATCCGAGAATACCCGCCCACCGCCATGGAAGTGCGGGTCCAGCGGCGCGTCGTGCTGATCGCCCGGGTGATCGTAGCGCCCACCGGCGTTGGCCTGCCATATCTCGATCATGGTGTGCGGAACCGGCCGGTCGTCCTCATCCACCACACGGCCTCGGACGATGATCCGCTCGCCTTGCGCCTGTTTGCCGTCGATCACCGACAGATCCGCCATCGGCCCGAATTGAGCCGGCGTGAACCGTGGGCCGGTGATTTCGGTCACGGTTTGGGGAATCCGCAACGCGGGGTGCGCCGGATGGCGCAGGTGGGTGCTGCCGTACGACCGGGTGTCGTTCGCCGGTTGGCTGTCCGCCGCGATTGGGCGGAACGGCGCGGTTTCGGTGGTCATGCTGCCTCCATGAGTCCCGTCGATGCACCATTGACGTGGATTAACCAGTGAGTTGCAACTGGACCCCACACACTATCGAACGCTTTCGGGGAAACAGGCAATCGGGGGTCATGCCATGAAACAAAACTATCTGATCGGCCTGATCGGCACCGGGATCCAGGCGTCCCTGACGCCCGCGATGCACATGCGGGAGGGCGAGGCGCGGGCGATCGGCGCG
>JAYUEJ010000612.1:0-4013 GCA_043739265.1 Rhodopila sp.
TGGCGACACCGAACGGGCTTGTTCGGCTGGATCGGTAAACGCCTCTACTCGCAAACAGCCCTGTTCGTCATGGACGGGGCCCCTAACGCTTCAGCTTCCGCGATGGTTGGCCCGAACACACCAGGGGATGATGGACAGGATGTCCGGCAACGCAAGCGCCTACCGGCTCGCGACTTGCCTTCGTTCCGGCCGGATGACGATACAGGTGCCTTTACGGTGACCCGAACACGCGTCCTGGGCGTCCACCTGACTTAATCCCGTGACCTGGGCGCGCCAGATGGTTCTGCCGTTCACTTTGACGGCCTCGACGTGAACATCGCCGGCTTCCGCTGCTCGCCGCGCCGTCACCGCCGCGCCATGGGCGGCGGCGGCGCTGGGATAGGCGCCGACCTGAACAGCCCAGTTCGCGGCGTGCGTGCGCGACGGCGCCGGCCGGACAGACTCTGTTGCATGCGCGGTGGAGATCAGACTGACCCGCGACGCCATCTGCACCGGCTTGCGAAACACCGGCACATCCATCTGCTCGAACCCGCGGTCCAGCAGCGAGGCCATATGGATATCGCGTTCCGGGTTTGAAGAGGCGCCCAGAACGACACCGACCAGCCGGACCCCGCCGCGCACGGCGCTGGTCACCAGATTATGGCCGGATGCCTCGGTGTAGCCGGTTTTCAGACCATCGGCGCCAGGATATGTGCGCAGCATATTGTCATGGTTGAAGATGACCTGCCGATGCCAGGCGAAGCTGGGCGTTGAGAAATAGCGGTAATATCCCGGGAAATCGCTAATCAACCGCCGGCTCAGGATCGCGAGGTCGCGGGCGGTGGTCCACTGCTCCATGTTCGGTAGGCCGGACGCGTTCATGAACGTGCTGTGGCCCATACCCAGCGCTCGGGCACGCAAGGTCATCATCTGGGCAAAGCGGTCTTCGCTGCCACCGAGGAACTCACCCAGGGCGGCGGCGGCGTCGTTCGCCGATTTCGTGACAAGAGCCAGGATCGCCTGTTCCACGGTCAGGCGGGTGCCAGGCAGCAGTCCGAGCTTCGTCGGCTCCACCGCGGCGGCGTGGGGGGAGACCGGGACGGCCTGATCCAGGGCGATCCGGCGATCTCTCAACGCCTCAAACGTTAAATAGAGGGTCATCATCTTGGTCAGGCTGGCGGGATGGCGCGGCTGGTCCGCGTTCACTTCCTGCAGCACGTCGCCAGTGGTGGCATCGACTACGATGGAACTATAGCGGGCCGACCCAATCTGAGCCTGTGCGGCATCGATCATCGCCCCGGACGTCAGCCCCGCGGCGGCCAACAGCCAGCGCAAAACGTGCTTGCTCAGATGGCACGCAAAGCTGGCCATTCATGTCCCTTCCTGATCCGTACCGGAACCATATGGTTCCGGGGTGTGCGATGTCCAGCGCAATCGGTTCAAAAGCGTAAAAATTGAACATGTTACAAGGCGACGCTCGCATGCGATGGCGATCGAGGCCGTTCCGGCAGCCGATCAGGCGTTTCCAGGGTTTAAGAAACTTTTGTGCATTGCACAAAAAACCCTTGCTCATCGTTGGCGCGGTTTCTATACCACCCTTGTGTTGCGGTGCAGCAAAATTAGCGCCGGCACGGACAAAAGGATTGACCGACGGGGGCTGGCTATGTGCCCGCGCGTCCGCCGCTGCGTGACTGATGTGTTGAACCGAACAGAGCGAGACAAAGCCATGAACGTTAATAAAGCGAAGATCGTCGACGTGTCCCCCATCGTCGAAACCCCGGCCGTTCAGACCCCGGCCGTTCAAATCCAGGCGGCTCCGACCCCGGCCGTTCAAACGCTGGCCATCGAGACATCCGTCAAGGGCGTCGATGTCACCGTATCGTCCATCAAGGACGGCGTCGCCAAGGCGACCGCCGGATTTGATGCGACTCAGGCGAAAATGAAGGAAGGCGTTACAAAAGCCATGAAAACCACCGAAGAATTTGTTGCCTTCAGCCAGGGCAATGTTGAAGCCATCGTGAAGTCCAGCCAGATCTGGGCCACTGGCGTGCAGGATCTGTCCAAGACGTTCGCCGCTGCCGCGAAGGTCTCGATGGAAGAGAGCATGGCGGCGTTCAAGGCGCTGACCAGCGTGAAGTCCCTGAAGGACGCGTTCGAACTGCAGTCTTCCTTTGCCCGCTCCGCCATGGAGAAGTCGCTCGCCGAGTCTGGCAAGCTGACCGACGCGTCCATGAAGCTGACCGAGCAGGCGTTGGCGCCGATCACTGCCCGCGTTACGGTTGCGGTCGAGAAGTTCAGCAAGGCGGCCTAACCCGCTCAGGCTTTTTGATGAGGACGGTTGTGGGCTCTCCCCCGCAACTCGTCTCGCTGGCTACCGCAAAGGCCCGGGCATTCGTCCGGGCCTTTGTTTTTGTGCGAGCTGCATCCGGTGTTTTTGTGCAAGCTGCGTCCCGCGGCGGAACGGATATCCGGTATCGTTCGTCATTTGGACGAAGAACCCTCTTGCGGTTATCGCCAGTCGGCGCAATCGTCTGCACCGAACGGACACCAAGACCCTTTTATCGCGACGCGGCCTTACGATATGATAGAATCTCGAATACCAAACCGACCGGGCACCTTACCTCGCCCCAAACGGGGCCGGCAAAAGTGGCTGCGCGGCGTAAAGACGACCCGGGGCATACCGCCCGGTAGCAATAGGTGTCAGACCAGATTTGACGATCGGCCGAACGGCGGTCGTGTGCGGGACGGCGAATGGATGCGAACAGGATGAGCGACAACGACAAACGCGGCGGCGGAACAACCGAGGGTCCCAACACAGGGGTCGTCGTCAAAGTACGGCCGAAAACTCGCAAACCCGCGATGTACAAAGTTTTGATGCTGAACGACGACTACACCCCGATGGAGTTCGTTGTTCACGTCTTGGAGCGTTTTTTTCAAAGAAACCGCGAAGAATCGACTCGCATCATGTTGCACGTCCATCGCCGCGGAGTCGGGGTCTGCGGTGTGTACACTTACGAAGTCGCCGAAACCAAAGTCACTCAGGTGATGGACCTGGCTCGCCAGAACCAGCATCCGCTACAGTGTACGATCGAGAAGGAATGATCACGCGCGGCGGCGTGTTCAAGGCACTATCGTTAGCCTGACGGGTGGGGCAGCAGCGCCACGCGGGATTGATCAGGTCCCAGATCGGACCGTTAGTGTTTAGGAGCGTCGAATGTTGTCACGGAACCTCGAACAGACGCTTCACCGGGCGCTCTCGCTCGCCAGCGAACGGCGGCACGAGTATGCGACCCTTGAACATCTGCTGCTCGGCCTGGTGGAGGATACCGACGCCGCGGCCGTATTGAAGGCCTGCGGAGTCGATCTTGATAAGCTGCGCAACGACCTGACTGAATTCCTGGATAAGGATCTCGCCGGTCTGGCAACCGACCGGCCGGGCGATCCGAAACCCACCGCCGGGTTCCAGCGAGTCGTGCAGCGCGCCGCGATTCATGTGCAGTCGTCGGGCCGCGACGAGGTTAGCGGCGCCAATGTATTGGTCGCGCTGTTCAGCGAACGCGAAAGCCATGCCGTCTATTTCCTGCAACTTCAGGACATGACCCGCCTGGATGCGGTGAACTTCATCAGCCACGGGATCGCCAAGGCGCCTGGCCGATCGACTCAGCGGCCGGTGACCGGTTCCAACAACCAGACCCCGGAAGGCACCCCGCCGGAGCAGGAGCGCGAGGAAAAGCCCAACCGCCGCAGCCAGGACGCGCTGTCGAACTACTGCGTGAACCTGAATAAGAAAGCGATGGCCGGGAAGATCGACCCCCTGATCGGGCGTGATTCCGAGGTCGAGCGGACGATCCAGATTCTCTGCCGCCGCACCAAGAACAACCCGCTTTACGTCGGAGATCCGGGTGTCGGCAAGACAGCGATCGCCGAGGGGCTGGCCAAGCGCATCGTCGAGGGCGACGTGCCCGAGGTGCTGGCGAAATCGACTATTTTTGCCCTCGACATGGGGTCTCTCCTCGCCGGCACCCGCTATCGCG
>JAYUEJ010000613.1:0-4005 GCA_043739265.1 Rhodopila sp.
GCCTCCACCCGCATCGTTACGTCATTGACGGCGGTAATCCCGCCATACCGCTTGGTCAGCCCGTCCAGTTCCAGCAGCGCCATCAGGCCCTCGCCCGCCGGGTGAAAAGACCCCAGATTCCTTGCGGCGCGAACATCACGAACCCGATGAAGATCAACCCGAAGAATAGCGCCCAGGATTCGGTGTATTGGCTGAGGACATGTTCCAGCAGCATGAAGAAGGCCGCGCCCAGGATCGGCCCGATCAACGTGCCCTGGCCGCCGACAATGACCATGATCAAGACCTGGCCGGAGAACAGCCAGAACAGCAATTCGGTATTCGCGAAGCCGGCGAACGGCGAATACAACGCGCCGGCCAGGCCGCCCAGAGCGAAGGAGACCGCCACCACCGCGATCTTATAAAGTCGTGTGTTATAGCCGAGGGACAGCGTCTTGGCCTCGTTCTCCCGTATGCCCCGCAACACCGCCCCGAACGGCGATCGCACCAGCGACCGGCAAAACGCGTAGGCGCCAAGAAGACACACCAGCACGAGGTAGTAATATCCGTTCTTGGTCTGAAACACCGTGATCCCGAACGGTCCCGCCCGTCGCGGTATCCCGGCCAGCCCGTCCGACGCGCCGGTCACGGACGTCCATTTGAACGCCACCGCATAAAGCAACTGTCCAAACGCCAGCGTCAGCATGGAGAACGATACGCCCTTCGCCAGCGTGCAGACCCAGGCCACCCCGATCGCCACCACGCCGGCCAACACAGCGGCCGCCAGCACCGCGAACGGCAGCGGCAACGCCGTGTGCAACAGCAAATATCCCGACGCATAGGCCCCCAGCCCATACGCCGCCGCGTGGCCGAAGCTGACCAGCCGCGTGTAGCCGACCATCAGATCCAGGCTCATTGCCAGCAGCCCGAGGATCAGCGCCTCGGTCAGCAGCGTCATCGCGAACAGCGGCAGTCCAAGCGGAGCCGCCGCCAAAACGATCGCCACACAAACGAAAACCCGCACTCAGGCCTCCTTGCCCAGAAGCCCGCCGGGCCGGACGACCAACACAAGCAGCATCAGCATATACATCGCCGCCAGCGCGAAGTCGGGAAAATAGTAGGTGCCGAACACCTGCACGAAGGCCACCAATATCGCTGCCAGCAACGACCCCGGGAAGCTGCCCATGCCGCCGATGATGACGATCACGAACGCATCGATGATGGCATTTCCCGCCATGCCCAGAGACGCCGTCACCAAAGGCGCCGCCAAGACCCCGCCAAGTGCTGCCAGGCCGCACCCGATGCCAAAAATACCCGATCGCACGAGGTTCACATCGACCCCCAGCGCATGCACCATCTCGGCGTTCTGGCTGGTCGCGCGGATCAGCAGCCCCAGCCGGGTGCGTTCCAGAAATTGCCAGATTCCGATAGCAACGATCGCGCCGGCGCCGGCCAGGAACAGCCGGTAAACCGGAAACGGTTCATCGAACAGGAACACGATGCCGGAGAACGCGTCCGGCATCTGAACCTGCAACGCATCGACGCCCCAAAGCAGCCGGACGATCTCACCCAATACCAACGTCAATCCGAACGTTACCATCAGGAAGGCGCTGTCATCGCGTTTGTACAGCCGCCGTAACAACCCCATCTCGAACGCCGTGCCGATTGCGCCGGCGATCACTGGCCCGACCACCAGCCCGGTCCAAAAACCGCCGGTGAGGCGCACCGCCGAATATCCCAGGAACGCCCCCAGCATATAGAACGTGCCATGAGCAAAATTGACGATCCGCATGATCCCGAAGATCAACGTCAGCCCGACCCCAAGGAAAAACAGCAGCGCGGCCTGAGACAAGGCATTCAGGCACTGCACCAGCAGAAACGGAAGCAGGTCCATTCCGGATCAGTCGTCATAGGCCATTTTGTTGCACGGTGGCGTCACTCGATCCGCCTTATAGGTGGCGATCACTTCGGGCACCGGATGCTCCATGCCGTCTCTCTTGACGACCTTGACGACGAATCCCGGCTGTTCCGCCTGGTGATCGCAGGCGCGCATCACGATGCGACCCTTGATACTGTCCACGGCCAGCCCCTCCAGCGCGGTGCGCAGTTTCGCCGCCTCGATACTGCCGGCCTTCTCGATACCGGCCTGCATGACGATGCAGGACTGGTATTGGTCGCCCTCGAACATCTGCGGCAGGCGGCCATATTCGGCCTGCCAGGCAGCCACGAACGCCTTGTTCGCCGGATTGTCCAGGCTGGCCGGGTAGCGTGTGCCGCCGATCAGCCCGACCGCCGCATCCCCCGTCGCATTGATCCCCATTTCATCCACCTGCTCGGTCAACAACTGCATCTTGTCGCCCAGGCGATACTGTTTCGCTTGCGCCAGGAATGCGTTGTTGTCGTCGCCAGCCAGGACCAAATACACACCTTCGGCCCCCGACTGCCGGATCTTCGTGATATAGGTAGCGAAATCCTTTGTCCCGGTGGGCGAGAACACCGCGCCCAGAAACTCCTTGCCCGCCCGCTTCGCCTCGGCTTCGAACACCTCCATGGAGTTGTGGCCCCAGGCATAATCCATGCCGATGCCGTAGAATTTCTTCAGCGGCGAATCGCGCAGCCACAACGCCACCGCGCGGGTGCCCATTGGACCCGAAACATTCGGCCGGAAGAAGTTCGGCACCAGCGATTCGCCGGTCAGGCGCCCGTCGCCATTGTCGCCGGAAATAAAGATCGTGTCCCACTCGGCAAGCTTCGGCACCACCGCCAAAGCTTCATTGGATGCGACGATACAGGTGATCAGGCGGACGCCGTTGCGCTCCACCATTTCCTGCACCTTGCGGACGGTGGTGGCGGGATTGGCTGCCGTGTCCTCGACGATCAGTTCGATCGGCCGGCCCAGCAGCCCGCCCTTGGCGTTCACCTGTTTGGCCCAGAATTCGCAGGCGCGGCGCATCTGCGCACCGATGCCGCCCAGCGGACCGGTCAGCGCGACGGGGATGCCGATCTTGATGGCTTCAGCGGCGACGGCGCCGCGCGCCAATCCGGCCACGGCGGCAGCCTGCAATACGATACGACGCGACACCGACATCCGATCCCCCTCCAGCAATGGCTTTTTCTTGGAGCGGGATTAGGGCCGGATTCACATTGAAGGTCAATCGGCGGCTTGTGCCCCGATCAGCGGCACCAAATGCGACAGGAAAGTCTCCGCGCACGCGCGCCAGGAGTAACGCTCGGCATGGGTCCGACAGGCCGCGCGGTCAGCGGTCAGTGCCGCCAGGGCGGCAACCCGAAGATCGGTATGCACGCTGCCGATGTTGCCATCCGCATCGGCCAGCACGTCCTTCGGCCCGGTGACCGGAAACGCGGCCACCGGCGTGCCGCAGGCCAGGGACTCCAGGATGACCAGCCCGAATGTATCCGTCAGACTGGGGAACACGAACACATCCGCCCCAGCATAGGCCATTGCCAGGGCCTCCCCGTGTTTGGGACCGGTGAATGTCACCTTAGGATAGTCCCGTTGCAGGGACGCCAGCATAGGGCCGCCGCCCACGACCACTTTCGATCCCGGCAAATCCAGATCCAGGAAGGCACCGATATTCTTTTCGACTGCGACACGACCGACATAGATGAAAATCGGCCCCGGCAGATGCGCGAACGCGGTCCTTGGATACGGCTGGAACAGGTCCAGATCGACGCCGCGCGACCACGGCCGGATATTCCGGAAACCGCGGGACGTCAGCTCATCGCGCAACGACTGCGTGGCCACCATCGTTCCCTGGCCGGCGCCATGGAAGCGCCGCATCCAGGCGTAGATGGGTCGCACCGGCAGGCCGATCCGGGCCTTCACATATTCGGCGAAGCGCGTGTGAAACGCGGTGGTGAAGGCGAACCCCGTGCGTTTGGCCCAGCTTCGCGCGGCCACGCCCAGCGGCCCCTCGGTTGCGATATGCAGCGCGTCGGGGTTGAAGGCCTCGATCAGGCGGATCAGCCGGCGCCGCGGAAGCAACGAAAGGGAGATATCGGGATAGG
>JAYUEJ010000614.1:0-3986 GCA_043739265.1 Rhodopila sp.
TGGTGCTGGCCTGCCTGACGACAACCGATGTGGTTGCGCGCGCCCGAGCCGAATTCGACGCGATCATCGCGGATGGCCCGAACGACATGACGGTGGCCGAGGTGACTCTCGCCGCCACCTCTCACCAGGCCGAGGCGATCCTGTTCACCAACACCCTGCCGTTGAGCGAGGCCACGCTCAACGGCCTGCCCGGGACCGTCCGGGTCGGAGCCACCTGCAGCGTGGGGTATGACCATATCGACGTCCCCGCCGCCCGCGCGCGCGGCGTGGCCGTGACCAACACGCCCGGCGTGCTGACCGAATGCACGGCCGACCACGCCATGATGCTGCTGCTCGCCGCCGCCCGCCGCGGCGCCGAATACGACCGCATCATGCGCCAGGGTTGGCGCTACCGGATCGGGCAAGGCGACCTGCTGGGCGTTCGAGTCACCGGCAAGCGTATCGGCATTTTAGGGATGGGCCGCATCGGCCGCGCCGTCGCCCAGCGCGCCCGCGGTTTCGATATGAAAGTCCATTATCACGGCCGCTCCCGCCTGCCCCCCGAACTGGAGCAAGGCGCGCAATACCACGCGGACTTTCACGCCATGCTGCCGCATTGCGACTTCCTGTCCATCCATGCGCCCGGCGGGGCCGCGACCGACAAGATGATCGATGCGCGCGCGCTGTCGCTGATGCCGGAAGGTGCGGTCCTGGTGAATGTTGCCCGAGGCTCCCTGATCGATGAAGATGCCTTGTTGGACGCGCTGAAATCCGGAAAGTTGTTCGCCGCCGGGTTGGACGTGTTTCGCGAGGAACCCGACTACGACCTGCGCTTCGCCGCGTTGGACAACGTCGTATTGTCCCCGCACGTCGGCAGCGGATCGAAGGAAACCCGTGACGCAATGGGCTTCCGCGCGTTGGACAACATTGCAGCGGTGTTGTCCGGCAAGCCCGCCATCGACCCGCTTTGGAAGGACTGACATGCCGCGCCCTGTCCTGTTCGTCACCCGCCGCCTGCCCGCTTCCATCGAGGCCCGGGCCGAACAAGATTTCACGGCGCGGCTGACGGCGTCCGATATCGCGATTTCCGGTCTGGCCGAGCGGGCCGCGGGCGCGGACGCGATTTTGTGCTGCCCGGGCGACGTCCTCGACGCCAGGACGATCGCCGCGCTGCCGGACTCTATCAAAGTGATCGGCACCTTCAGCGTCGGCTACGACCATGTCGATGTCGCGGCGGCACGCGCGCGCGGCATCAGGCTGTGCAACACGCCGGACGTGCTGAGCGTCGCCACCGCCGAGTGTGCGATGTTGCTGCTGTTGGCGGCGGCCAGGCGGGCCGGCGAAGGCGAACGCCTGGTGCGTTCCGGCAAATGGGACGGCTGGGCACCCACCCAGTTGCTCGGTACACAGGTTTCCGGGCGCCGGCTGGGCATTTTCGGCATGGGTCGCATCGGCCGCGAAATCGCCCGGATGGCGCGCGGTTTCGGCATAGAGATCCACTACCGCGACATGACGCGTCTGCCGCCGGATCTGGAGCAAGGCGCGATCTTCCACGACAATGACGATAGTTTCCTGCCGATCTGCCAGTTCCTGTCACTGAACGCCCCGGGCGGCGATGGCACGCGACACTGGCTTGGCGACGACCGCATCGCGAAACTGCCGTCCGGCGCCGTGGTGGTGAATGCCGCGCGCGGCACCCTGGTGGATGACGCCGCGCTGATAGCGGCGCTGCGAAGCGGCCACATCGCCGCCGCCGGCCTGGATGTTTACAACGGCGAACCGCGCCTGCACCCCGAGTACATGACGCTGGAAAACGTCGTCCTGCTACCGCACCTGGGACGCGCAACGACCGAAACCCGCGACGCCATGGGTCGCATCGTGCTGTCCGGGATCGCGGCGATCCTGTCCGGCGGGTCGCCGTCGAATTTGGTTGGGTGAGCCAGGATCGCCGTTCATCCCCGGTGATTGCAGGCATTTCAAAGGGTGAATGCAGGCATTCCAAAGGCACGATCCGTCACATCGCCGCCGCGGTCGCAGTGACCGAAACCGACGGCACTTCACATGCGATGGCCCTGATCACGACGCGGAACCCCTTGACGCTGCGCCTCGGATACGCCATCTCCAATCCAATCAGGACTGCCTCAGTCCGGATAGCCGCAACACTCAGAAAGCAAAGGTTCGCACGCCATGCTCAGGCTGTCGAAGCTGACGGATTATGCTGTGGTCGTCCTGGTACGTCTCTCCGGGATGGAGGGGGTACAGACCTCGCCCGGCATTGCAGCCGCAACCGGTATTCCCGAACCCACCGTCGCCAAGGTGTTGAAAACGCTTGCTGCCGGTGACCTGGTTTCGTCGCAGAGGGGCGCGCGGGGCGGCTATCGGCTGAACCGAAGCCTGTCCGCCATCCCGATTGCCGACGTGATCGCGTGTGTGGATGGGCCGATCGCGCTGACCGCCTGTGTCGAAGCATCGACCACCGAGTGTGAGTCCCAAGGGCTTTGCCCGATGCGTGGGCGGTGGGATCCGGTGAACGATGCCATCCAGTCCGCCTTGTCCAGGATCACCCTCGCCGACATGCAGACGGCGCCCTTGCCGGCGTTCCGTATTCCCCCCTCTGGCGTATCCCCCTCTGGCGTATCCCCGTCTGGCATGCGGGTGTCTCAGGCCGTTTTTCATTCGCCCGCTGAATAGGATTTTCATGGCAGCCGTTACCGAAACACTCGACGCCGTCCAGTCCATCACGCAGTCCGGCTATAAATGGGGCTTCGAGACGACGATCGAGATGGACCTCGCGCCCAAGGGGCTCAACGAAGACATCATCCGCCTGATTTCCGCCCGCAAGGAAGAGCCCGCGTGGATGCTGGAATGGAGGCTGAAGGCCTACGCCGCCTGGTTGAAAATGGAAGAGCCCAAATGGGCCCGGGTCGATCATCCGCCGATCGATTACCAGGATCTGCATTATTACGCCGCACCAAAGAAAAAGCCGGGACCGAAAAGCCTGGATGAGGTCGATCCCGAGCTGCTGAAGATGTATGAAAAGTTGGGGATTCCGCTGAAGGAGCGTGCGATCCTGGCCGGGGTCGATCCGGATGAGGTGGAAAATACCCAGATCGCCGTCGATGCGGTGTTCGACAGCGTGTCCGTCGCCACGACGTTCCAGGCGACGCTACGCAAGTCCGGCGTGATCTTCTGCCCGATCAGTGAAGCGATCCGCGAACATCCTGAATTGGTGAAACAGTATATCGGCACCGTCGTGCCGGTGGCGGATAACTTTTTTTCCGCCCTGAACAGCGCCGTCTTCACCGATGGCAGCTTCGTCTTCATTCCCAAGGGCGTCCGCTGCCCGATGGAACTTTCGACGTATTTCCGCATCAATGCCCGGAATACCGGACAGTTCGAACGGACGCTGATCATCGCCGAGGCCGGCAGCCAGGTCAGCTATCTGGAAGGTTGCACCGCGCCGCAGCGGGATGAAAACCAATTGCATGCCGCGGTCGTCGAGCTGGTCGCCATGGACGATGCCAAGATAAAGTATTCCACGGTGCAGAACTGGTATCCCGGGGATGCGAACGGCAAAGGCGGCATCTACAACTTCGTCACCAAGCGCGGCGCATGCCGTGGCGACCGGTCGAAGATTTCCTGGACGCAGGTGGAGACAGGGTCGGCCATCACCTGGAAATACCCGTCCTGCGTCCTGCTGGGCGAGGACAGCGTCGGCGAATTCTATTCGGTCGCGGTGACCAACAATCATCAGCAGGCCGATACCGGAACGAAGATGATCCACGTCGGCAAGGGATCGCGCAGCACCATCATCTCCAAAGGGATCAGTGCCGGGCATTCGAACAACACCTATCGCGGTTTGGTGCGGATGCTGCCGAGTGCCGCCGGTGCGCGGAATTTCACCCAGTGCGACAGCCTGCTGATCGGGGATCAATGCGGCGCCCATACGGTGCCTTACATTGAAAGCCGCAACCCGACGGCGAAGGTGGAACACGAGGCGACAACAT
>JAYUEJ010000615.1:0-3982 GCA_043739265.1 Rhodopila sp.
GGCTGGTCAGCAATTGCCCGGCGGCGACACCGGGGTAGCCGGAAACATTGACCGCACCGCCCGGGAAATTCGATTCCAGTCCCATGGTTCCGACGCCGGCGAACGGTCTGGCCAGATGGATCACGGCATAATCGAACTGCGATTGCTGGTTGGTGATGGTGTCCCCGGCATCCTGGATCCGATTGTAGTGGATAGAAGCCGCCGCGGCGGTTCCGATCGTCGCGGTTCCCTGGTCGTAACCGACGCTGACTATAATATTCGAAGCGACCCCATAGGTTTGACTGTAAACGACATGCGATGCCGTCAGCACTTCATCGGGCGAAATGAGAACACCCGACGCTTGCCAGCTGTGGCCGGCACTGGTGTCGGTGATGAAAACGATCGTGTCATAGGGATAGATGTCTGGAATGGATGGCATCTCGATGGTCGTTCTCCAGCGGGATCGCGCTGAGCCGGCGCGGCACGCACTGGGACTCTACGATCACACCGGACGTTAGACAATTCCCCAACTGTAACGTCAGCCTGAGAAGCGGCGAGCCGATCCGTTCGGCCCGCGGTCCGTTCGGCCAGCTTTAACGGGCTGCTTTACCCGCGATTGGTGCCCATGGCCTGATCGAATTCGGCCGCGGTGATCCCGAGCGATTCGGCGGCGGAATGGATGTCGCGCCAGGTGGTGGCGTCCACCTCGATGCCTTGATCCGAGCGCCTGGCGGTGGTGCGCTTTTCTGGTTCCCCGGGGGTGAGGACTTCGTCGAACCCGGGGGCGGGACGGGCGGATTTGACGTGCGCTTTCACCGCCTGAATGTTGGCGGCGATGGCGGCTGGGTCGCCCAGTTTCGACAGGTCGATGATCGTGGCGAGCATGGAATTCAACACGCCGCCCTTGGTCGGGTGGAACGCTCCCTGACCGCCGGCCACGGCCGAGGCCATGATCTCGCACATCACCGCCAAACCCGAACCCTTGTGGGTGCCGAAGGCTCGCAATGCGCCGGTGTGATCGCGAATCAAGCCGGTGGGATCGTTGGTCGGGTTACCTGCGTCGTCGATCAGGCAGCCGTCGGCGACGGCGGCGCCTTTGTTGTAGGCGACCCGGGCTTTGCCGGCGGCGATGGTTGTCGTGGCCATGTCGAGCATGACAGCCGGTCCATCGGGGCCCGGCACGGCGGCGCAAAACGGATTGGTGCCGAGCCGCGGTTCGGCCGCACCCCAGGTCGCCTGCATGTCGTGGTGGTCGGCGACGTTGACGAAGGCGGTAAAGGCGCAGCCCTCGGCGGCGGCGAGTTCGGCGTAGGTGCCGATGCGGCCGATATGCGACGCGTTTCGAAATGCCAGCACGCAGGCGCCCAATTCCCTGGCCCGACCGATGGCTCGGCGCACGGCGTCGGCGGCCATGCGCTGGCCGAAGCCGCGGCGGGCGTCGATCACCAGCAGGGCGCCGGCGTCCAGGACCGTCTCGGCGGTTTGGTTGGGGATCAGCAGATCTTCGTGCAGCAGTTGGACGTAGCGCGGCAGCATGCCGACGCCGTGACTGTCATGGCCGGCGAGGTTGGCGCGCACCAGATGGTCGGCGACCTGGGCTGCCTCCGATTCGTCGCTGCCCATGCGGCGGGCGATCAGGTGGCTAACGGCTTTCAGGGCGTGAGATGAGATGGTCGGCATTGGGCTCTCCTGGACATTACCGCCAGCCTTAGCACGACCTGCGTTTGCGTCGAATATGCCCACTGCATCCGCGGCGCCCGGCACTATGACGTAGTGCTGCACCCGAGCGGGCGGGCAATGAAGCGACGTTCCGCAATTGGCCCGAACGCCACGTTTACGATTCAACCGCGACCCGAACCAACCCGAATGAATGAACCGCCGCCCGGACGGCCATCGACCCGCAAATGGCGCCGATGCTCATCATGGTAATCGGCGTAATATGCGCAGGCCCGCATACCATGCAAAAAAGTCCGGTTCCGGGAGGCCTGGCTGTAAATTAACAAGGTCAGACACGATTGTCATAAATTGATAAACCTGTAACCCCGTTGGCAAGGAGGTGGCGACCATGGCTAATGCGGGAAGGAACGTCAGCCTGACGGACGAGTTAGGCTCGTTTGTCGACGAGCAAGTCAGATCGGGGCGCCACGTCAGCAGCAGCGAGGTGGTGCGCGAGGCGCTGCGGCGCTACCAGGACGACATTGCGCGCAAGCAGGGGCATCTCGACTACCTCAGCAAGCTGGCGGACAGAGGGGAGTCCGATATCGCAGCCGGGCACTACATTGAGCTCACTACGCCCAACGACGTGCGCGCCCATATCCGGAACCGCGCCGCCCGTCGCTCTCGCGCCGCCGAGTAATCGTGCTCCGGGTCCTGTTCACTGATTCCGCGACTCGGCAGTCGGACGAGATCGGTGCATGGGGCGAGAAGCGATTCGGGGCGGCGGTGCGCGACCGCTACGAACGTCTGCTGGCCCGGGCTGTTATCGATCTGGCCCGGGCTGTTATCGATCTGGCAGAGTCTCCCGGGCGGCGCGGCGTCGAGGTCACAGACGGGCGCATACATCACCATATCCGGCAGAGCCTCCCGTCCATTCTCAAAGCCGACCGCGTCGGCACGGCGCGCCACCTCGTGATTGCCCGCGTCGTCGGCGACGCGCTTTGGGTACTCGCCTACGCTCACGACGGCATGGTCGACGAACTCGACGATCGCATCCGCCCGGCTTCAAATTTGGCGATGGCAGCCATTACGGTCAGCATCGGCCGGCCGGGGGCACCCGTTGGGAGGTCCGGCGGGTCGCAAAACAGCATCCCGGCATCGCCGAAGTCTGGCACGCACTTGCGCCAAACGAAAATGGCCCGGACAAGCCGAACCATTTCGCATTCAAGGACGGATCTCGGGTAACCTACCGCGGCGACAGCACCATCACCATCTGGCGGTTTTCCATACGCGGCATCTGTTCGACCTTCGACGTCGTGTCCATTTCCGCTCGGATTCGTTCCAATACCCGCACACCGATATCCTGATGCGCCATTTCGCGGCCACGGAAGCGTAGTGTCACCTTGACCTTGTCACCGTCATCGATGAACGACTTCATGGCGCGCATCTTCACCTGATAGTCGTTCTCATCAATGTTCGGTCGGACCTTGATCTCTTTGATCTCGATGACTTTTTGCTTCTTCTTGGCCTCGTTCTTCTTTTTTTGCTGTTCGTATTTGAACTTGCCGAAGTCGAGGATCTTGCAGACCGGTGGATCGGCGTTGGGGCTGATCTCAACCAGGTCGAGGCCGACCGCGTAGGCGCGTTGCATTGCCTCACGTACCGTCAGAACGCCCTGCATTTCGCCGTCCTGATCGATCAGGCGGACTTGCGGGATGCGGATTTCCTCGTTCACGCGGGGGCCGTCGCGGGTTGGCGGGGCGGCCATTGGTCCTCGGGCTATCGTTCTCTCCTGTCTCTGTTACGACGATCGGCGGCGGCGCATGAGTGCGCGCGCCGATGACCATTTGGTAGTGTGGACGAAAGCGGGGGCTAAGATCAAGCCGTGTTAGCTGAAAATCAGGTCGGGCGGGGTTGCTTCGGCGGCAAGTCTGGCAACCGCGTCCTCCAGCGACAGGATTTCCTGCGCCTGACTGCCCAGCCGGCGGATCGCCACGGTGCGGTTTTCCGCCTCTTTCCGGCCGACCACCGCCAGGACCGGAACAAGTGCGAGGCTGTGTTCGCGGACCTTGGCGTTGATCTTCTGGTTGGTCAGGTCGGTGTTGACCGCCAGCCCGGCGCGGGCGAAGGCGGCGGAAACCTCCCGCGCATAGTCGTCGGCGTCGGACACGATGGTCGCCACCACGGCCTGAACAGGCGCGAGCCATAGCGGAAAACGGCCGGCGTATTGTTCGATCAGGATGCCGATGAAGCGTTCGAAGCTGCCGAAGATGGCGCGATGCAGCATGATGGGGTGATGGCGGGCGCCGTCCTCGCCGACATATTCGGCGTCGAGGCGTTCGGTGGT
>JAYUEJ010000616.1:0-3969 GCA_043739265.1 Rhodopila sp.
GAAATCCGGTCGGCGAAGCGGAACACGAGGTCCATATCGTGCTCGATGAGCAGGATGGTCACGTCGCGTGGGAGTTGCGCGATCGTTTCAAACAGCTCCCGGCTTTCTCCGGCGGGCACCCCGGCGGCGGGTTCGTCGAGCAGCAACACGCCGGGTTTCGCGGCGAGCGCCAGTGCGATTTCGATCAGGCGCTGTTTACCGTATGGCAGATCCTTCGTGAGCGTATGCGCGACGTCCAGCAAGCCGAGTTGGGCGAGCAGTGACGCGGCCTGGTCGATGGCCTCCCCATGGGCGCCAACCGGTCGCCACCAGCGTGCGCCAATGCCGCGTTGCTCGTTCACCGCAAGGATTACGGATTCGAGGACGGTCATGTCGGCGAACAATCGATTGATCTGAAACGTGCGTGCCAGTCCGCGTTTGACGCGCTGGTGCTGCGGTTGGCGGGTGACGTCTTCGCCTTTCAGGATGACCGCACCCGAGGTTGGTTCGAGAATACCGGTGAGCAGGTTGATCAGCGTGGTTTTTCCGGCTCCGTTTGGGCCGATGAGTGCGTGGCGGGCGCCCTGAGCGACGGTGAGGCTGACGTCATTGGTGGCGATAAAGCCGCCGAATTTTTTGAACAGGCCTCGGGTTTGCAGCGCGGCGGTCATGTTCGTGGCTGTCATGTGCGGGTTTGGGTGAGCGTGCGCACGGCGCCCATGATGCCGCCGCGAGCGAAGAGGACGACCAAGATCAGCAGCAGGCCCAGCCAGAACTGCCAGTATTGGGGATTTATATCCGACAGGATATTGTGTACGGTCATGAAGACCATCGCGCCGAGGATTCCGCCGTATAGGCTGCCCGTTCCACCCAGCACCAGGATCAACAGAAGTTCGGCGGAGCGCGCGAAGCTGAACACGTCGATGGAAACGAATTGGGTGGTTTGGGTGAGCAATGCTCCTGCGATCCCTGCATAGGCGGCGCCCACAGTATAGACGGCGACCAGACGGGCATTGACCGGGGTGCCCAGTGCCGGCATGCGGGACGCGTTCTGGCGGATGCCTTGCAGCGACAATCCGAACGGCGACTGGACAATTCGGCGGGCGATCCAGAACAGGATAAAAAGCACGGCGACCGTGTAGATATAGGCGGCCTTGCCGTACAAATCGAATACGAAACGTCCGAGCAGGGGCTTCATTTCGATTCCTTGCAGGCCGTCCAATCCGCCGGTGATGCCGGTAAGTTTGTTGGCTGCAACGTACAGCATCGACGCCACACCGAGCGTGACCATCAGGCGTGTCAGGTCGGTTCCTCGCAATACCAGGAAGCTGGTGACGAAGCCTGCGAAGGCTGCCACTGTCGCGGCGCAGGCCAGGCCCAGGATGGGGTCTCCCCAGCCTTGCTGGGCCAGCAGTCCAGCCGCGTAGGCGCCGATGCCGAAGAACGCGGCATGACCGAGCGAAACGATTCCGGCGTAGCCCAGGATCAGGTCGAGAGAGATGGCGAACAGGGCGGTGATCGCGATCTGGGAGAGCAGTGCGAGATCATCGGGGAACACGGCGTAGGCGACGACCGGCACCACCCAGAAGGCGTATTCCGCCTTGTGCCAGCTTGATGCGTTGCGCAGCGGGGCTGCGTCGAAGCGGTTCATTTCGTCGCCGAACGGCCGAACAGGCCCCGGGGACGAAAGATCAGCGTCGTCACCATGACAAGATAGATGATGAAGGCGCCGATCTGTGGGACATAATACTTGCCCTCGACATCGCAGACGCCAAGGATCAGGGATGCGATCAAGGATCCCTTAATGTTGCCGCTGCCGCCGACGGCGACGACGATCAGGAAGTAAACGATGTAGGTGATGGGAAATTCGGGGTCCAAACCCAGCATTTCGATGCCCAGCGCGCCGCCGAGGGCGGCCAGGGCGGTGCCGAGGGCGAAGGTGACGACGAACACGCGATCCACGTCGATGCCAAGGCCTCGTGCAGCCCCGGGGTTGTCCACCGCGGCGCGCAGGCTGGCACCGAATTTTGTCCAAGAGACGAGCCACTGCAAGGCGACGGCCAGGACCAGGCCGACGGCAACCAGGAACAGGCGGTAGGCGCCAATATCGGCTCCGGCGAGATGAAACTGGCCTGACAGCATGGGCGGCAGGTGCAGCTTCTGCTGGCGGTCGCCGAAGACATAGTTCGCGGTCGAGATCGACATGAATACCAGGCCGATGGAGAACAGTACCTGATCGAGATGGGAGGCACCGTACAGGCGGCGGTAAAGTGTACGTTCAAGGATAACACCGAGGAGGGCAGAAACGAACATGGTGATGGGCAGTGTGGCAAGGAAGGGTATGCCGAAGCGGTTGAGCAGAACGACGCAGACGTATCCGCCGAACATCGCAAAGGCGCCATGGGCGAGGTTGACGAAATTCATCAGGCCCAGGGTGACCGACAGGCCGACGCTGATCAGGAACAGCAGTACGCCCGAGGCAATGCCGTCGAAAAGAACTGTCATCGATCCTTCTCTGTTCCACGGCGTCCAGGCGAAAAACCGGATCGCGGGTTATTCCTTGCCGGGGTCCCTGAAGGCGGCAACGTGGTCGAATTCGACGTTTTGCAGCGTGCCTTCCACCTTCTCGACCTTGCGAATGTAGATGTCCTGCACGATGTCGCGGGTGTCCGGATCGATGCTGACCGGGCCGCGCGGGCTGATCCACCGCATGCCTTTGGCGGCGGCGGCGAACGCATCGGCATCGGTGTTGCCGTGGGTCTTTTTCAGCACCTCGGCGATAAGATGCATTCCATCATAGCCGCCGACTGACATGAAGTCCGGCCGGTCGTTCGGATAGGCTTTGTGGTAGGCCGTCGTGTAAGCTTTGTTCTCGGGCGATTTGTGCGCTTCCGAGTAATGAAACGAGGTGATTATTCCCAATGTGTCGTCACCGACGGCATCGAGAATTTCTTCGTCGGTCAGGTCGCCCGTCGCGATCAGCCTGATACCGGCCTTGGCCAGTCCACGTTCGGTGAAGCCCTTCATGAAGGCGATGGTTCCAGCGCCGGGCGGCAGGAACAGAAAGACGGCATCGGGCTTGCTGTCCTTGATCCGCTCCAGGAACGGTCCGTAGTCGGGGTTCTTTACCGGCACGCGCACGTCGCCGGCGATTTCGCCGCCGGCCGCCTCAAACGTTTTCTTGAACTGCGCTTCGGCATCGTAACCGGGACCGTAGTCGGCCACCAGGATGAAGGCCTTCTTGATTTTGTTGTTTGCCGCCCAGCTTGCCATCGGTGCCGTGTTCTGCGGCAAGGTCATGGAGGTGCGCAGGATGTACGGGGATTTGGTGGTGATCGCGGAGGTCGCCGCGTTCATCACGACCATCGGCTTCCTGGCTTCGGTGGCGATCGGTGCCACGGCGAATGCGGACGGGGTCAGGGTGAAGCCGGCGAGGATATCGACCTTGTCCTTGACAACGAGTTCTTGCGCCAGCCGCTTGCTGACGTCGCCGGCGGTGCCGGGGTTGTCATCCTTGACAATCAGCTCAATCTTGCGGCCGCCGAAGGTGTAGCCGTTGGTGGCGAGATAAAGTTCCACGCCGTGCTGGATCTGTTTGCCGTAAGCGCCGAAGGGACCTGTCAGGGCCAGCACGAGGCCGATCCTGACGGGTTCGGCGGCCGATGCGGCGCCGCAGACGGTTGCAGCCAAGGCGAGGCCGGCGAGGCATGTTTTCAGGTTCATGCGGTTTGCTTCCTGTATTCGTTTGTTTTGCCGAGGCCTCACCTGTGCCGTTAATTTGACAGCACGCCGGAACGTGTCAACGACTTTGATTCTGCTGGGTTGATGGCGGCGTTCGGTCTTCCGGGATCAAGTAATACCAATCCGCGCTGGAGCCGGGTCATAGGGGCAAATCCCCTGATAGCGACGATGCCCATCGCGCTACCGGTCACAATCCCATCACGCAGCGGTCGCGGCGCGAGCCTCGAAGCCGTCCCATCAGTTGCTGCT
>JAYUEJ010000617.1:0-3963 GCA_043739265.1 Rhodopila sp.
CGGCCCTGCCCAGACAACCCCAGCGCGGCACCTACGGCGATCGGGGCCGGAAACGGCGGACCAAAAGCGCGAAGCGCCCAATTTTTGTCTCGGTGAAACCCCGTCCGCTCTCGGTGTTATCGGTGTCCACCGGATTGCTTAAGCGATGCCCGGGACTGCTCGTGGTGACCGACCTGGCCCTTGATCCGCTGGTGTCCGGCCGCCTCGCAAAGCCTGAACCGCCGTGGCCGCAAACGAACCCGCTGCGTCCAAACCCCGGCTGCAACACCAACTGACGAAACACCAAAACCAGGCAAGAACACCCACCGACCGAGCATTCCACGCCTTGGCGTCTTGGCGCTGAACCGAGCCCTTGAAACCCCACTGGCATCCCCGCTGGCATCCCCACTGGCATCCCCACTGGCATCCCCAGATCCACCGTCTCACCAAGCCAGAAGTGGACGACATCCCGATGCGCGTCCGCTGATTGACAGGCGAAGAAACCCGGACGGATCATAAAGAAACCAAAATCGACCCCGCCCGATTGGCAACAGGTTTTTCCAGACCTACAACGAGTCGAAATATATCTCGCGTTTTGAAAGATTCAGGGCACCAGCATGCAACAGACGTCGATCGACCTGCTGAGCCGTATCGCGGACGCGCTGGAGCGTCTGGCGCCGCCGCCGCCCGCCTCCCTGGACCTGACTCAGGCCGACGCGTTTGTGTGGCATCCATCCCCCGCCCACCTGGCGCCGGTAAGGAAAGTGTCCCGCGTCGGCATAGCCCTGCTGAAGGGCGTGGACCGCCAGAAAGCCATCCTGACCGAAAACACGCAGCGCTTCGCCCGCGGCCTGCCGGCCAACAACGCCATGCTTTGGGGCGCCCGCGGGATGGGCAAGTCCTCTCTCGTCAAGGCCACCCACGCCGCGGTCAACCAGGACGCCCCCGGCAGCCTGGTGCTGATCGAGATCCACCGCGAGGACATCCGGACGCTTCCCGACCTGCTCAATCTGCTGCGCATCGAATCGCGCCGCTGCCTGATCTTGTGCGACGATTTGTCTTTTGAGAAGGAAGACGCCGACTACAAGGCATTGAAATCCGTCCTCGACGGCGGAATCGAGGGCCGCCCCGACAACGTGCTGTTCTACGCGACGTCCAACCGTCGCCACCTGATGCCGCGCGACATGATTGAAAACGAGCGCTCCACCGCCATCAATCCCAACGAGTCGATCGAGGAAAAAGTCTCCTTGTCCGACCGTTTCGGCCTCTGGCTGGGCTTCCACCACTGCGACCAACCGACGTTCCTGGCCATGATCGACGGCTACGCGGCGAATGCCAATCTTCCGATCGGCCAAGAGGAACTCCACGCCAAAGCCGTCGAATGGTCGGTCACCCGCGGCGCCCGTTCTGGCCGAATCGCCTGGCAGTTTATCCAGGACATCGCGGGAAGTTTGAATGTGGCGGGGAGGGGTGCGTAGTATTACTACCCGGCCTCAACGCGACTTCGCCCGATCCAGCAACGGCAACAGGCGAAGGTGCTGCGCAAACGTGAAACGTTACTAAAAATCGCTCGTATTCACGTATGTTTACACTATGTGACGTGGCAGCGATGCAGCGCGTCCTACATAGGCGTCTGGACCGTAAGCACGGATATTTTTTCGGGAACCTGACACATGACGAGCGCGATTTCCGCCATTGGGGTTGTATCGGTGCTGGCACTCGGTGCCTGTGCGGTCGCGCCGCCCCAAGGCCCCAGCGTCATGGCATTGCCGGCGCAAGGCAAAACCTTCGAGGCGTTCCAACAAGATGACGGCATGTGCCGCGGCTACGCGACGCAGCAGACCGGAGGAGCATCGTCGGCGCAGGCCGCCAATGACAGTACGGTGGGCAGCGCCGTTATCGGCACCGTGTTAGGCGCCGGTGTCGGCGCGGCGCTCGGTTCGGTGGGCGGCGCGATGGGCGCCGGTGCGGCGATCGGGGGCGCCACCGGTCTGCTGGCCGGTAGCGCGATCGGCGCCAACAATGCCCAGGCGGCCGGCGGCAATGTGCAGGCGCGGTACGACAGCGCCTATACCCAATGCATGTATTCCAGAGGCGACACGGTACAAAGCGCGCCGGCCGGGTATCCGGCGTATTCGGGAGGAGGCTATGCGCCCGGCTATTATCCGCCCGCCTACTATCCGCCCGCCTACTACCCGGCGCCCTATTACGGCCCGGGCTACGGTGGACCGGCGGTCGTCATCGGCGGCGGTTGGGGCCATGGCTACGGTTACGGCGGCGGTTGGCGCCGCCACTGGTAGAGCCGGACTGAAACCGAGACTTCGCCTGACCACCGGGTCCAACTCGGCGCGTCCTGCTTCAACGTCATGAAGCGGGAACCAGGTCCGGCCGGTGCTGCGATAACCGTCCGCTTTACCCGCATGGTTCGGACTAACACCGAACCATGACGGTCAAAAAGGTGTGTGTCAGCCTTCCGGCGGTGCAGCGGCGATCGGGATATCGCGGGCGTCCGGTTGGTCGCCCATACCCGGAGTTCGTTGCTCGTTGCGTTGCTCGTTATCGTCCTGATCGCCCTGGCCGTCCTCGTTGCCCTGGAAACCGTCGTTTTGCTGGTAACCCCGGCGCTGGTTGCCCTGCGGGTGCTGCTGCTGTGGGGCCTGTCCGGTTGGCTGACCTTGCTGCTGCGCCTGGTTCATGGCGTTCAGGATACGGAAGTAATGTTCCGCGTGCTGGAAGAACGCTTCGGCCGTCACCCGGTCGCCGCTGCTGGTCGCATCGCGGCCGAGCTGGAGGTATTTCTCGAACAGTTGCTGGGCGGTGCCGCGAACGCGGATATCCGGCCCATTGCTGTCGAAAACGTGGTTGCGATTAAGCGGCACGCCCCCGCCCGAATGATGGCGTACAGTGCCGCCACTGCCGCCGCCGGATCCACCACCACCGCCGCCGCCGCCTGAGCGATGGTTGCGACCACGCATGCGCTTCATGTTCATACTGATGCCGTCGAGCTTTCCCATTGTCGGTGGACCGGTGGAGGTGTCGGGCACCCAATTTGGGCGTCCCCGGGACATTCCCTTGGCCAACCACGATCCATCGGCGTTGATGATGGCACGCGAAATGTCCGCTGAATCAGACCTTCACGATCCAGGGCGCCGCCATGCAGCACCCCTACCACTGAATTATCGTACACAAGTCGCGGGGCCATGCCAAACGGTTTTTTCAGCGATTCGGCCAGGTCAGGACGATCGCACGGGGAATTTCGGCCAAATCGAGCCGAAATGACGCTTCGAAACCCGCCTTCCGCGCAAGGCTGCGTAGATAATGGGCCTGACCAATGCCAAGTTCAAGGATCGCAGCGCCGTCCGGGTCCAGATGCAGGGGCAGCAAAGGCACGATCGCGCGATACGCGTCATAGCCATCCGCGCCGCCATTCAGCGCTGATCCGGGTTCGTGGCGGGCGACCTCGGGCATCAGGGTTTCAATGTCGGGTTCGGGGATGTAGGGCGGGTTGGAGATGATCAGGTCGAAGCGGCCGGATATCGCATGGGTCCAATCTCCAACCATGAAACAGGATCGGTTGGTCAGACCCAGTTGGACGGCATTGGCCTTGGCCAGCGCGGCCGCATCCGCGCTGCGGTCAACGCCGATGCCGAACGCCGAACGGAATTCCGTCAGCAGTGCCAGCAGCAGGCAGCCGGTGCCGGTGCCCAGATCGATGATTCTGCGCGGTGGTGGGCGGTTGGCGAATGCGGCCAGGGCGGCCTCGATAAGGGTTTCCGAATCTGGCCGAGGGATGAGCGTGGCGGAGGAGACCAAAAAATCCAGACTCCAGAATTCGCGGCGACCGACGATAAGGGCGAGCGGTTCGCGCGCGATGCGCCGGCTCAGCAGCGCTTCGAAGCCAGTGGTTTCGATCGTCCGGCCAGGGTCCCGGATCAGGTCGTTCCGGGTGACACCGAGCGCGCGGGCGAGCAGCAGGCGGGCTTC